>NZ_JBHXTL010000086.1:0-22487 GCF_042677365.1 Kitasatospora sp. NPDC127116 | reverse complement strand
TTTTTTTAAAACCCCCCCCCCCCCGCGTCGCGCCCCCCCCCCCCCCGCCCCCGCCCCCCCGCCCTGCCCGGTGGAAGAATGGCGCCATGAGCGAGTCCCGGATCCCAGACCGCCACGCCCGGCTGCTGGCCTACGCGCAGAGTCTGACGCCTCCCAACGGGTGGAAGATCGAGATCTCCGGCGACGAGATCATCGTGATGGCCGGCCCCTCGGTGATCCACCAGCGCAACCTGCTGCTCATCCGCAGGCAGTTCGAGGCCCACGAACCCGCCGACCTGATGCCGAGCGAGAACACCGACCTCGCCTCCCCGAACGTCGGCAAGCTGCGCAACCCCGACCTGACCTACATCCCCCTCTCAGCACTGGAGGAGGCCGGCAACCAGGTCCCCGCCGAGCAGGCGGCCATCGCCGTGGAGATCGTCTCCCCGTCGAACCCGGAGAACGACCTGGTCGGCAAGGTCCGCGACTACCCGCTGATGGCCATCCCGCTGTACCTGGTGATCGATCCGCGCGAGGGCGACCTGACGCTCTACTCCGAGCCCTCAGGCAGCGGCTACCACCAGCGGTGGAACGGCAAGTTCGGTGACCGTGTGCCGCTGCCGGCCCCCTTCGGCTTCGAACTCGCCACCGACACCCTGCTCCGCTACCCCGCCTGAGACCACGGGCCTCCCGGCGGCTTCCGCCGGGAGGCCCTCCGTGTCTTCGGGAACCCCCGGTCAGAACGGGAAGACCGCGCGCTCGTGCTGGACGGAGATCCACTTCAGCGTGGTGAAGGCGTCCACCGTGGACTCGCCGTTGAGGCGGCCGACGCCGGAGTTCTTCTCGCCGCCGAAGGGCACGCCCGGCTCGTCGGCGATGGTGCCGCCGTTGACGTGGATCATGCCGGTCTCGATCCGCTGGGCGAGCTTCACGCCGCGCTCGACGTTCGCGGTGTGCACCGCGCCGCTGAGTCCGAACGGCGTGTTGTTGGCGAGCCGCACGGCCTCGTCCTCGCCGTCGAAGGGCACCAGCAGCACGACCGGGCCGAAGAGTTCGTTCCGCAGGATCGGCGCGTCCTCGGCGAGGCCGGTGAGCACGGTCGGCGCCATCAGGCTGCCGACCGTGGTGCCGCGCAGCAGCGCGGTGGCGCCGGCCGCGAGCGCCTGGTCGACCTGGGCGTCGAGGGCGCCGGCCTGGACGGGGTTGATCAGCGGGCCGATGTGGGTGGCCGGATCCCTCGGGTCGCCGACGGTGAGCGAGGCGACCTTGGCGACGAACTTCTCGGTGAACTCGGCCTCGACGCGGCGGTCCACCAGCACCCGGTTGGCGGCCATGCAGACCTGTCCCTGGTGGACGAAGCGGCTGAACACCGCGGCGTCCACGGCGTGGTCCACGTCGGCGTCGTCGAGCACGATCAGCGCGCTGTTGCCGCCGAGCTCCAGGACCGTCCGCTTGAAGTGCGCGGCGGCGACGGTGGCGACGTGCCGGCCGATCTTGTCGGAGCCGGTGAAGGAGATCACCTTGGGCACCGGGTGCTCCAGGAAGCTGTCGCCGATCTCGGCGATGTCGGTGATCACCACGTTCAGCAGGCCGGGCGGCAGCCCCGCGTCCTCGAAGAGCTTGGCGATCAGTCCGCCGCCGACGACCGGGGTCTCCTGGTGCGGCTTGAGGACGACGCCGTTGCCGAGCGCGAGGGCCGGGGCGACGGCCTTGAGCGCCAGGAACAGCGGGAAGTTGAAGGGGCTGATCACGCCGACGACGCCGACCGGCAGCCGGTAGAGCCGGTTCTCCCGGCCCGGGGCGGGCGAGGCCAGCAGCCGGCCCTCGGAGGCCACCGACAGGTGCAGGCACTCCCGCAGCACGTCCTTGACGAGCGACAGCTCGAAGCCCGCCTTCAGCGCGGTGCCGCCGAGTTCCGCCATGATCGCCGGGACGATCTCCGGCTCGCGCTCCTCCAGCAGCCGCAGCGCGCGCTCGAAGACCAGCCGCCGCTGGTACGGGTTGGCGGCGGCCCATGCCTTCTGGGCGCGCTCGGCGGCGCGGTAGGCCCGGTCGACCTCGGCGCCGGTGGCGACGGTGATGGTGGCGAGCTTGTCGCCGGTGTAGGGGTCGACGTCGACGATGTCCCAGGAGCCGCTGCCGCTGCACCACTCGCCGTCGATGTACTGCAGCGCCAACTCGGAGAAGTACGACATCTGTTCCCTCTCATGCACCGACCTGATGGGAAGTCATCGTACTGACGTATTACAACTCCTGGCGCATCGCGTACAGCAGGTTCCGGGTCGGTTCCGGGCTCAGGCTGTCCGCGACCAGGTCGTCCATCGCGTGCCGGTACTCGGCCACCTCCGCCGGCTTGTCGAGGTAGAGCGCGGTGGTGAACTGCTCCAGGTACACCACGTCCGCCAACTCGGCCTCGGCGAAGCCCAGGACGGTGAAGGCGCCGCTCTCCGCGCTCAGCCCGGCGTTGCCCAGCGGCAGCACCTGGAGCCGGACGTTGGGCAGCTCGCCGAGCTCCAGCAGCCGGTCCAGCTGGCCGCGCATCAGCTCCGGCCCGCCCCAGGGCCGGCGCAGCGCGGCCTCGTCCAGTACGGCGACCAGCTGCGGCGCCCGCTCGGCGGTCAGCACCGCCTGCCGCTTGAGCCGTACGTCGACCCTGCGCTCGATCTCCTCCGGCCCGTGGACGTGGCCGCCCGCGGTGACCACGGCCCGGGCGTAGTCGGCGGTCTGGAGCAGCCCGTGGACGAACTGGACCTCGTAGCTGCGGATCTCGGCCGCGGCCTCCTCCAGCCCCAGGTAGTTCTGGAACCAGCCGGGCAGCACGTCCCCGTACTCGTGCCACCAGGAGCTGACGTTGGCGTCGCGCAGCAGTCCGAGGACGGTGGCCCGCTCCTGATCGGCCTCGACCCCGTACAGGGTCAGCAGGTCGGCCACGTCGCGTTCCTTGAAGCCGACCCGGCCGAGCTCCATCCGGCTGATCTTGGACTCGGAGGCGCGGATCGAGTACCCGGCCTCCTCCCGACTGACGCCTCTGGCCTCGCGGAGCTTGCGCAGCTGGGTGCCGAGCAGCAGACGCCGTACGGTGGCGCCCCCGCCTGCCTGAGTCGTGCCCATCGAAGTCGTCCTCCGCACTCGCCCAGCCCCCCGGCCGTCGGCCGCAGTCTGCCACTTGGCACCGACGAACAACAGCCCACTGTGCGGGATCCCGCCGGACGGATCACGGCTCCGGACGTTTGTCCGGGAGTCGCCGCAGCCCGGGCGGTGTCCGGGTCGTCCCCGGCCCGGAGTTCCGGGCCCCGAGCTGCTGCTCCCGGCGCCGGACGGCCGTCGGGGAACGCGACGGCGCCCGCCCTCCAACTGGTCGGGGAAGAGGGCAGGCGCCAGGAGACCGCGTTGGCCCGGCGACGCTGGCGGGGGCAGCGGGTTGAGCTCCCGGCGATGCGGCGCCGGGCGTTCGGTGGAGGCCGGTCGGACCGTCCGTCCGTCAGACCACCAGGGGGCGGTCCGTGGGCCGGATCGGGGCGGGAAGCGGGGTCTTGCCGCCCAGGTACCTGTCCACCGCGGCGGCGGCCGAACGGCCTTCCGCGATGGCCCAGACGATCAGCGACTGGCCACGGCCGGCGTCTCCGCAGACGTACACGCCATCGACATTGGTGGCGAACCGGCCATCGCGGGCAATGTTACCGCGCGCGTCGAGGTCCGCTCCCAGCTGCTCGACCAGCCCGTTCCGCACGTCCGTCCCGGTGAAGCCCATGGCCAGGGTGACCAGCTGTGCCGGGACGGCCCGCTCGGTGCCGGGCACCGGCTCGAACCGGCCGTCCTTGAACTCCACCTCGACGAGGTGCAGTTCCTGGACGTTGCCGTCCTCGTCGCCGGTGAAGCGGGTGGTGTTGACGGAGTAGATCCGCTCGCCGCCCTCCTCGTGCGCGGAGGTGACCTTGTAGGTCATCGGCATGGTCGGCCACGGCTGGTGCCCGGGCCGCTCCTCGCCGGGCCGCGGCATGATCTCCAGCTGGGTGACGGAGGCCGCCCCCTGCCGGTGGGCGGTGCCGACGCAGTCCGCGCCGGTGTCGCCGCCGCCGATCACGACCACGTGCTTGCCCTTGGCGCTGATCGGGGACTCGACGAAGTCGCCCTCCTGCACCTTGTTGGCGAGCGGCAGGTACTCCATGGCCTGGTGGATGCCCTTGAGCTCGCGCCCGGGCACCGGCAGGTCGCGGGCGGTGGTGGCGCCGGCCGCGACGACCACGGCGTCGAAGCGCTCGCGCAGCTGCTGGCCGGTGATGTCCTCGCCGACGTGCACGCCGGTGCGGAACCGGGTGCCCTCCGCCCGCATCTGCTCGATGCGGCGGTTGATGTGGCGCTTCTCCATCTTGAACTCGGGGATGCCGTAGCGCAGCAGTCCGCCGATCCGGTCGGCCCGCTCGTACACCACGACGGTGTGCCCGGCCCGGGTGAGCTGCTGGGCGGCGGCGAGGCCGGCCGGGCCGGAGCCCACCACGGCGACGGTCTTGCCGGAGAGCCGCTCGGGCACCTGCGGGGTGACCCCGCCCCGGTCCCAGGCCTTGTCGATGATGGTGACCTCGACGTTCTTGATGGTCACCGCGTCCTGGTTGATGCCGAGGACGCACGCGGACTCGCACGGAGCCGGGCAGAGCCGGCCGGTGAACTCCGGGAAGTTGTTGGTGGCGTGCAGCCGCTCGATCGCGCCGACGAAGTCGTCCCGGTAGGCCAGGTCGTTCCACTCGGGGATGAGGTTCCCGAGCGGGCAGCCGTTGTGGCAGAACGGGATGCCGCAGTCCATGCAGCGGCCGGCCTGCTTGGTGATGATCGGCAGGAGGCTGCGCTCGACGTAGACCTCGTTCCAGTCCTTGAGGCGGACGTCGACCGGGCGGCGCTCGGCCAGCTGCTTGGGCGTGGTCAGGAAGCCCTTGGGGTCAGCCATTAGCCGCCTCCATCATCTTCGCGGTGGTCTCGGCCTCGGAGAGGCCATCGCGCTCAGCGGCGTCCTTGGCGGCGAGCACTGCCTTGTAGTCGGTCGGCATGATCTTGGAGAAGCGGGAGACCCCGCTGCCCCAGTCCGCCAGGAGTTCGGCGGCGACGGTGGAGCCGGTCTCCTCGTAGTGCTGCTGCACGGTGTCGCGCAGCCAGTCGCGGTCGGCGGCGGTGGGGGCCTCGATGCCCACCATGCCGTCGTTGACGTTGGCGGGGCGCAGGTCCAGGACGTACGCGATGCCGCCGGACATGCCCGCCGCGAGGTTGCGTCCGGTCTCGCCGAGGACGACGACCCGGCCGCCGGTCATGTACTCCAGGCCGTGGTCGCCCACGCCCTCGACCACCAGGGTGGCCCCGGAGTTGCGGACGGCGAAGCGCTCGCCGGCCTTGCCGCGCAGGTGGACGCGGCCCGAGGTGGCGCCGTAGCCGATGGTGTTGCCGGCGATGACGTGGTTCTGGGCGTCGTTGCCGATGGCCGCCGCCTCGCGGGCCGGGCGGACGACGACGACGCCGCCCGAGAGGCCCTTGCCGACGTAGTCGTTGGCGTCGCCCTCCAGGCGCAGGGTCACGCCGCGCGGCAGGAACGCGCCGAAGGACTGCCCGGCGGAGCCGGTGAAGGTGACGTCGATGGTCCCCTCCGGCAGGCCCTCGCCGCGGTACCGCTTGGTCACCTCGTGGCCGAGCATGGTGCCGACGGTGCGGTTGACGTTGCGGATCGGCAGCTGGATGCGGACGGCGTCGCCGCGCTCCAGCGCGTCCTCGGCGAGCGTGATCAGCTGGTTGTCCAGGGCCTTGTCGAGCGCGTGGTCCTGGGTGGTGGTGCGGTGCCGGGCGGCCCCTTCGGGCAGCGCGGGCACGTGGAACAGCGGGGCGAGGTCCAGCCCGGCGGCCTTCCAGTGGTCGATCGCGGCCCGGGCGTCGATGTGCTCGGCGTGGCCGACGGCCTCCTCGATCGAGCGCAGGCCCAGCGAGGCCAGGATCTCCCGGACCTCCTCGGCGATGAACTCGAAGAAGTTGACCACGAATTCGGGCTTGCCGGAGAACCGCTCGCGCAGCACCGGGTTCTGGGTGGCGACGCCGACCGGGCAGGTGTCCAGGTGGCAGACGCGCATCATGATGCAGCCGGAGACCACCAGCGGGGCGGTCGCGAAGCCGAACTCCTCGGCGCCGAGCAGCGCGGCGATCACCACGTCGCGGCCGGTCTTCAGCTGGCCGTCGGTCTGGACGACGATGCGCTCGCGCAGCCCGTTGAGCAGCAGCGTCTGCTGGGTCTCGGCGAGTCCGAGCTCCCAGGGCCCGCCGGCGTGCTTCAGCGAGGTGAGCGGCGAGGCGCCCGTCCCGCCGTCGTGCCCGGACACCAGCACGACGTCCGCGTGCGCCTTGGACACGCCCGCGGCGACCGTCCCGACGCCGACCTCGGAGACCAGCTTCACGTGGATGCGGGCCGCCGGGTTGGCGTTCTTGAGGTCGTGGATCAGCTGTGCCAGGTCCTCGATCGAGTAGATGTCGTGGTGCGGCGGCGGCGAGATCAAGCCGACGCCCGGGGTGGAGTGCCGGGTCCTGGCGACCCAGGGGTACACCTTGTGGCCGGGCAGCTGGCCGCCCTCGCCGGGCTTGGCGCCCTGGGCCATCTTGATCTGGATGTCGTCGGCGTTGACCAGGTACTCGGAGGTGACGCCGAACCGGCCGGAGGCGACCTGCTTGATCGCCGAGCGGCGCTCCGGGTCGTACAGCCGGTCCGGGTCCTCGCCGCCCTCGCCGGTGTTGGACTTGCCGCCGAGGCGGTTCATCGCGATGGCCAGGGTCTCGTGCGCCTCGCGCGAGATCGAGCCGTACGACATGGCGCCGGTGGAGAAGCGCTTGACGATCTCGGAGACCGGCTCGACCTCCTCGACCGGGATCGGCTCCCGGCCGAGGCCGTCCAGCTGGAACAGGCCGCGCAGCGTCATGAGCCGCTCGGACTGCTCGTTCACCCGGTCCGTGTACTGCTTGAAGATGTCGTAGCGGCGGTTGCGGGTGGCGTGCTGGAGCCGGAAGACGGTGTCCGGGTCGAACAGGTGCGGCTCGCCCTCGCGGCGCCACTGGTACTCGCCGCCGATCTCCAGGGCGCGGTGCGCGGCCGGGATGCCGGAGGCCGGGTACGCCTTGGCGTGCCGGGCGGCCGTCTCGCGGGCGATCTCCTCCAGGCCGATGCCGCCGAGCTTGGTGGTGGTGCCGGCGAAGTAGCCGTCGACCAGGTCGTGGGAGAGGCCGATGGCCTCGAAGACCTGGGCGCCGCGGTAGGAGGCCACGGTCGAGATGCCCATCTTGGACATGACCTTGAGCACGCCCTTGCCGAGCGCCTTGATCAGGTTCCGGATGGCCTTCTCGGGCTCGACGCCCGCGATGAACACGCCCTGGGCGACCAGGTCCTCGACCGACTCCATCGCCAGGTACGGGTTGACCGCCCCGGCGCCGTAGCCGATCAGCAGCGCGACGTGGTGCACCTCGCGGACGTCGCCCGCCTCGACCAGCAGCGACACCCGGGTGCGCTGCTTGGTGCGGATCAGGTGGTGGTGGACGGCCGAGGTGAGCAGCAGCGAGGGGATCGGCGCGTGCTCGGCGTCGGAGTGCCGGTCGGAGAGCACGATGATCCGGGCGCCGTCGGCGATCGCCGCGTCGGCCTCGGCGGCGATCTCGGCGAGCCGGGAGGCCAGGCCCTGGCCGCCGGTGGCGACCTTGTAGAGGCCGGAGAGCGTGACGGCCTTGAGGCCGGGCTGGTCGCCGTCGGCGTTGATGTGGACGAGCTTGGCCAGCTCGTCGTTGTCGATCACCGGGAAGGTGATGCCGACCGAGCGGCAGGCGGCGGCCTCGGCGGCCAGCAGGTTGCCCTCGGGGCCGAGGTTGGACAGCAGCGAGGTGACGAGCTCCTCGCGGATGGCGTCCAGCGGCGGGTTGGTGACCTGCGCGAAGAGCTGCACGAAGTAGTCGAACAGCAGCCGGGGCTTCTCGCTCAGTGCGGCGATCGGCGAGTCGGTGCCCATCGAGCCGAGCGCCTCGGCGCCGGTGCGGGCCATCGGCGCGAGGACGACCCGCAGCTCCTCCTCGGTGTAGCCGAAGGTCTGCTGGCGGCGGGTGACGGAGGCGTGGGTGTGGGCGATGTGCTCGCGCTCGGGCAGCTTGGCGAGCTGGATCTGCCCGCCGTCGACCCACTCCTCGTAGGGGTGCTCGGCGGCGAGGGCGGACTTGACCTCCTCGTCCGGGACGATCCGGCCCTCTGCGGTGTCCACCAGGAACATCCGGCCGGGCTGGAGGCGGCCCTTCCTGGTGACCTTCTCCTGGTCGATGTCGAGCACGCCGACCTCGGAGGAGAGGACGACCAGGCCGTCCTCGGTGATCCAGTACCGGGCCGGGCGCAGGCCGTTGCGGTCGAGCACGGCGCCGATCTGGTTGCCGTCGGTGAAGGTGACGCAGGCCGGGCCGTCCCAGGGCTCCATCAGGTTGGAGTGGTACTGGTAGAAGGCGCGGCGGGCGGGGCTCATGGTGGCGTGGTTCTCCCACGCCTCCGGGATCATCATCAGCACCGAGTGCGGCAGCGAGCGGCCGCCGAGGTGGAGCAGCTCCAGGACCTCGTCGAAGGAGGCCGAGTCGGAGTGGTCCGGGGTGCAGATCGGGAAGATCCGCTCCAGGCCCTGCCCGTTGCTGTTGGCGGGGATGAGGTCGGTGGCGAGCTGCGATTCCCGGGCGTGCATCCAGTTGCGGTTGCCCTTGACCGTGTTGATCTCGCCGTTGTGGGCGACGAAGCGGTACGGGTGGGCGAGCGGCCAGCTCGGGAAGGTGTTGGTGGAGAACCGCGAGTGCACCAGGCCGATCGCGGACGCGTAGCTGCGGTCCGACAGGTCGGGGAAGAAGGGCTCCAGCTGGCCGGTGGTCAGCATGCCCTTGTAGACGATGGTGCGCGCGGACAGCGACGGGAAGTACACCCCGGCCTCGCGCTCGGCGCGCTTGCGGACCACGAAGGCGATCCGGTCCAGCTCGATGCCGGCCCGGTCGGCGCCTGCCAGGAAGACCTGCCGGAAGCGCGGCATCGCGCTGCGGGCGGCGGCGCCGAGCAGGTCGGGGGTGACCGGGACGTCGCGCCAGCCGAGGACGGTCAGGCCCTCCTCGGCGGCGATGCCCTCGATCCGGGCGACGGCCGCGGCGTCCTTCTCGTCGTCCTCCGGCAGGAAGGCGATGCCGACGGCGTAGGAGCCGGCCGCCGGGAGCTCGAAGGAGACCTTCCCGCGCAGGAAGGCGTCGGGGATCTGGGTCAGGATGCCCGCGCCGTCGCCGGAGTCGGGGTCGGCGCCGGTGGCGCCGCGGTGCTCCAGGTTGCGCAGGACGTTCAGCGCCTGCTCGACGATGGTGTGGTCGGCGATGCCGGTCAGCGTGGCGACGAAACCGACGCCACAGGCGTCGTGCTCGTTCCGCGGGTCGTACAGGCCCTGAGCAGCAGGTCGCGCATCCGGCACGAGCGCGTACGGCTGGCGGGCGGCGCCGGCCTGGGGCTCGTTGGCGGAGTGCATGGATGCAGACAGCATCGGCTCTCCCGTCGTCGTCTTTCGGCAAGTTGGTGCAAGTAGGGACGACGTTGGCCCTGATGCGATGGTGCGGTGTCGTGCAAGTTACATGATGCCCATGATCCCGAGAAGCGGAATATCCCGTCCACATGGCGGGACGACACGCAGGTCAGGGGGCGTGGGGGAGGACGCGCCACAGTGCACGTCCTGACGATTGTGCCCAACCGTCCACCGCCCGAAACAGGGGCGAAACCGGATCGCCACAGAAGCCGATCATGGGCGCCTGCGATTCCATCCCGGGAGCCCGTCCGCGGATGCGAATCCGCGGCTCGGGGGCCCGAATGGTGAGACAGTGCCAGGCGTCGCCGGGCGCCCATGTGTGAAACGTCACGCACTGCTCAGCATAGTCATGCACGACTCCGGTCAGCCCACATGGCCGCCGATCAGCCACCCGAGCAGGTAGGTCACCCCGGCCGCCGCACCGCCCAGCACCAGCTGCCGCAGCCCGCTGAACCACCAGCTGCGCGCCGTCACCCGGGCCACCACCGCGCCGCACAGGAACAGCCCGGCCCCGGCCAGCAGCATCGCGGGCAGCAGCGCGGTCGCCCCCAGCAGGTACGGCAGCAGCGGCAGCAGCGCGCCGAGCGCGAAGCACAGGAACGACGAGCCGGCCGCCACCAGCGGCGAGGGCAGGTCGGTCGGGTCGACGCCCAGCTCCTCGCGGGCGTGCACCTCCAGGGCCAGCTCCGGGTCGGCGGACAGCTGCCGGGCCACCTCGTGCGCCAGCTCCGGGTCCACCCCGCGCGACACGTACAGCTGGGCCAGCTCGGCCAGCTCCCCGTGCGGATTGCGGCTCAGCTCCAGCCGCTCGACCTCGATCTCGGCCTGCACCAGCTCCCGCTGCGAGGCCACCGAGGTGTACTCCCCCGCCGCCATCGAGCAGGCGCCGGCCGCCAGGCCCGCCAGCCCGGTCAGGATCACCGTCCCGTTGGACGCCGCGCCGCCGACCACGCCGGTCATCAGCGCGAAGTTGGACACCAGCCCGTCCACCGCGCCGAACACGGCCGGCCGCAGCCAGCCCCCGTTGACGTCCCGGTGGTGGTCGGCCGCGGGTATCCGGGGCTGGTGTCCGGCGTCGGCCTCCATGGTGATCGTGCTCATCGTCGTTCCCCTCCGTCGTGGTTCGTCAGCCCTGAACGTAGCCCGCCTGACCTGGGCATTTCCAGCAAAGTAAGGCTGTCCGAACACCACTGAGGCCACCCTTCGCAAACCTCGCGAAGGGTGGCCTCGGCCGGGGGAAGCCCCAGGTCAGATGGGGTTCTTGACGTCCTCGCCGACCGTCTCGGCGGCCGCCCCGCCAGCCACGGGCCCGGCCGGCTCGCGCAGCACCGGCTTCCCGTCGGCCTTCTCCGGGGCCTTCCCGTCGGCCTTCTCCTCGGCCTTCTTCCCGCTCTTCTCGCTCGTGCCGCTCTTCTCGCCGGACCCGGCGTCCTCCGCCTCCAGGTGCGCGGCCGGATCGATGCTCGCCGGGTCCTCCCGCCCGGGCCGCGTCCTGCCCACGATCACGAAGTACGCCACCGCGGCGACGAACACCCCGATGGACACCCAGTCGTTCAGCCGCAGGCCGAAGTAGACGTGCGCCTCGTCGATCCGCAGCCACTCGGTCCAGAACCGGCCCACCGTGTACGCGGCCACGTACAGCGCGAACGCCCGGCCGTGGCCCAGCGTGAACCGGCGGTCCGCCCAGATCACCAGCACCGCGACGCCGACGCACCACAGCGACTCGTACAGGAAGGTCGGGTGGTAGACGCCCTTCACGACCTCGCCGTTGGCCAGCGTCTTGTCGATCTCCAGGCCCCACGGCAGGGTGGTCGACCGGCCGTACAGCTCCTGGTTGAAGTAGTTGCCCCAGCGGCCCAGCGCCTGCGCGAGCGCGATGCCCGGTGCGATGGCGTCGGCGTACGCGGGCAGCGGCACGCCCCGGCGGCGGGCACCGATCCAGGCGCCGACCGCGCCCAGCGCGACGGCGCCCCAGATGCCGAGGCCGCCCTCCCAGATCTTGAGGGCGTCCCAGGGGTTCTTCCCCTCGGCGAAGTACAGCCGGCCACCGTCGGTGATCACGTGGTAGAGGCGGCCGCCGACCAGGCCGAACGGCACGGCCCACACGGCGATGTCGCCGACGGTGTGCTTGGCACCGCCCCGGGCGACCCAGCGCTTGCTGCCGAGCCAGACGGCAACGACGACACCGAGGATGATGCAGAAGGCGTAGGCGCGCAGCGGGATCGGTCCCAGGTACAGGACGCCCCGCGACGGGCTGGGAATGTAGGCGATATCCATGGCAGTTCCGACGCTACAGGGTCCGACGGCCCGTTCGGGGCCCCTTGTGGTCACAGAAGCCGAACAACGGGCGGCGCCGCCCCCTCCGGACGGGGAGGGAGCGGCGCGGCGGAGCGGGCTCAGCCGGCCGCCGGCGACGGGTTGTTGGCCTCCGAAGCGGTGCTGGTCGGCGCCGGGGTCTGCCCGTGCGAACCCGCCGTACCCGGCTGCTTGCCCTGGTTCGCGGCGTCCACCCAGGCCACCAGGTTGGCCGGGGTGATCTCCTCGCTGCCGTTCTTCGGGTAGATCGGCTGGCCGTTGAGCAGCACCGTCGGGGTGGACTTGAAGCTGGACTTGTCGAAGTCCTGCTGCACCGCGGACACCCACCCGCCGAACTTGTTGTCGTTGACGCAGGACTGGAACTCGGGCGTGTCCAGGCCGTTGACCTGCTTGGCCAGGCTGAGCAGCACGGCCTTGTCGCCGAAGGCGTCGTTGGTCTCGTCCGGCTGGTTGCGGTACAGCACGTCGTGGAAGTCCCGGAAGTGCCCGGCGTCCTGGGCGCAGCCCAGGGCGTTGGCGGCGGTCTTGGAGCCCTTGCCCCCCACGGCCCGGTCGATGAACGACACGATGTGGTAGTTCGTGTAGATCTTCCCGGCGTCCTCCAGCTGGTCGATGGTGGACGAGAACTCGCGCTCGAAGGTGCCGCAGGCGGGGCAGCGCGGGTCCTCGTAGACCGTGAGGACGGAGGGCGCGTTGCCCGCGCCGACCGGGATGACCAGGTTCTTGTCGCCGATCGTCCCGGCCGGGACGGCGGTCGGCGTCTCCGGCTTGGAGCGCTGGTTCTGCACCACGACGCCGACGATCACCGCGGCGGCGATCACCGCGAGCACGGAACCGCCCACGATCAGCTTCTTCTTGCGCCGGGAGGAGACCTCCTCGGCCGCCCGCTGTTCCAGCATCCGCTCGCGGGCGGTGCGCTTGCCTTCTCGGTTCTTCTCGCTCATTGCCTTGACATCCACGGTCGGGGGCCTTCGTCGGGTGCAGGGGTGTGGGGGTCAGCTCGCCGGTGCGGGGGTGCGGGGGGTCAGTTCGCCAGCCAGGCGTCCACCGACAGCCGGGTGCGGGGCCGCCACAGCAGCCACCCGGCCAGCAGCAGGAACCCGGTGTCGCGCAGGATCTCCTGGAGGTACTCGGTCCGGGACTCGTCGACGTGCCCGCCGCCGCCGAAGCAGCCGCAGTCGATCGAGATGCCGCGCGCCCAGGCGGAGGCGATCCCGGCGATGAAGACCAGCAGCAGCACCGCGGAGACCCCGGCCACCAGCCGGACGCCGAGGCCCACCACCAGCAGCACGGCCAGGGCCAGCTCCAGGAACGGCAGGCCGTAGCCGATCGGCTTGACCAGGCCCTCGGGCAGGATCTCGTAGGCCCGGACGGCCTGGGCGGCCTCCGCCGGGTCGGAGACCTTCGCCAGGCCGGCCCATCCCCAGACCACCGCGAGGCCGAGCCGCACGACCGTGCCGAGCCACTCGCTCCAGGCCGGCACCGGTCTCGGCGCCCGCGGCGTGGGCGCGGAGCCACCGGGCTGCGCGGTCATCAGGGAACCCCCCTCGGGAAACTCGTTCACTCCCTGATGAACCGCAAGGAATGAAGGGGGGTTCCTCCGCATTCAGGAATGAAGCCGGATGGGTGACGTTCTGTCCGAATGGACCGAACGCCTGCGCGTCAGCGGCACCCCGCCGGCCACCCCGCTTCGAACAGATCGGGATGCCGGGCCGCCTCCGCGCACGCCACCGCCTCCCGCTCCGCGCGCTCGGCCCCGCGCCTGGCCAGCGCGTGCCCCACTTCCACGTGCACCCCGACCGCGGCGCCGAGCGCCAGCACGGCTGCCGCCGCCCGCAGCAGAACGGCCCGCTGGAGACCCCGCACCGGCTCACCCCTTTCCGCTCGTCACCGCAACCGTTCGTGCACTCCTCCCTCCACTCAACGTCCGTCAACCCCGGCTGATGCGTGTCCCCACCCCTTGTTCACCCGTTCGGGTCCGCAGCCCGGTCGGAGCGCGGGGTGGAGCCGCGCGCCCGTGCCCACGCCCCGCGAAAAGCCGACGGCCCTCCACTCCCCGAGGAGTGGAGGGCCGTCGGCCGGATGTTCCTACCGCGTCAGCTCCTGCGGACGCCCTGCCGCAGCTCTCCGGCGAGGGCCCGCACCGCGTCCAGCGCCGCCGCCTCGTCCTCGCCCGCGGCCAGGATCCGCTTCACGAACGCCGACCCGACGATCACGCCGTCCGCGAACCGGGCGACCTCGGCCGCCTGCACCGCGTCCGACACCCCGAGCCCGACGCAGACCGGCAGGTCCGTCGTCGCCCGGGTCCGGGCGACCAGGTCCTCGGCCATCGACCCGACGGCCGACCGCGTCCCGGTCACGCCCATCACCGCGGCCGCGTACACGAACCCGCTCCCGGCCGCCGTGACCTCCGCCAGCCGCGCGTCCTTGCTGCTGGGGGCGACCACGAACACGGTGTCCAGCCCGTGCTCGTCCGCCGCCTTGCGCCACTCCTCGGACTCCTCCACCGGCAGGTCCGGCAGGATGCACCCGGCGCCGCCGGCGGCCGCCAGGTCCGCCGCGAACCGCGCCACGCCGTAGCGGTCGACCGGGTTCCAGTACGTCATCACGAGCACCGCGGCCTCGGGGTGCGCCGAGGCGACCTCCTGGACGGTCCGCAGCACGTCCTTGATCCGCACGCCGCCCCGCAGCGCGATGTCGTCGGCGGTCTGGATGACCGCGCCGTCCAGCACCGGGTCGGAGTGCGGCAGCCCGACCTCGACCACGTCGCAGCCGCCCTCGATGAGCGCGTTGACCGCCCGGATGCCGCCGTCCACGGTCGGGAACCCGGCTGGCAGGTACCCGATCAGCGCGGCCCGGTCCTCGGCCCTGGCCGCCGCCAGGACACCGCTCAGCTTGCCGGCGCTCAGCTTGGAAGTCATGATCACTTACCCCCCTCGGCGGCGCCGTCGCCCGCGCCGCCGGCCTGCTCGTCGTACAGGCCGAAGTACTCGGCCGCGGTGTGCATGTCCTTGTCCCCGCGCCCCGACAGCGAGACCAGGATGGTCGCGTCCGGCCCGAGCTCGCGCCCCAGCTCCAGCGCCCCGGCGAGCGCGTGGGCGCTCTCGATGGCCGGGATGATCCCCTCGGTGCGGGACAGCAGCCGCAGCGCCTGCATCGCGGCGTCGTCCGTGACCGGCCGGTACTCCGCCCGCCCGGTGTCCTTCAGCCAGGCGTGCTCCGGCCCGACCCCCGGGTAGTCCAGCCCCGCCGAGATCGAGTGCGACTCGACGGTCTGCCCGTCCTCGTCCTGGAGGACGTACGTACGGGAGCCGTGCAGCACCCCCGGGTCGCCCTTGGTGAGGGTGGCCGCGTGCCGGGGCGTCTCGGCACCCTCGCCCGCCGCCTCGCAGCCGATCAGGCGCACCCCGGCGTCCGGGATGAACTCGTGGAAGATCCCCATCGCGTTGGAGCCGCCGCCGACGCAGGCCACGACCGCGTCCGGCAGCCGGCCGGTCCGGTCGAGCACCTGCTGCCGCGCCTCGACGCCGATGATCCGGTGGAAGTCCCGGACCATCATCGGGAACGGGTGCGGCCCGGCGACGGTGCCGAACAGGTAGTGGGTGGAGTCGACGTTGGCGACCCAGTCCCGGAACGCCTCGTTGATGGCGTCCTTGAGCGTGCGGCTGCCGGACTTGACGGCCACCACCTCGGCGCCGAGCATCCGCATCCGGGCGACGTTGAGCGCCTGGCGCTCGGTGTCGACCTCGCCCATGTAGATGGTGCAGTCGAAGCCGAACAGGGCGCAGGCGGTCGCGGTGGCCACGCCGTGCTGGCCGGCACCGGTCTCGGCGATGATCCGGGTCTTGCCCATCCGCCTGGTGAGCAGCGCCTGGCCCAGCACATTGTTGATCTTGTGCGAGCCGGTGTGGTTGAGGTCCTCGCGCTTGAGCAGGACGCGCGCGCCGCCCGCCTCGGCGGAGAAGCGGTGCACGTCGGTCAGCGGGCTCGGGCGCCCGGTGTAGTCCTTGAGCAGCGCGTCGAGCTCGGCGGCGAAGGCCGGGTCGGCCTTGGCCTTCTCGTACTCCTCGGCGACCTGCTCGACCGCGGCGACCAGCGCCTCGGGGATGAAGCGGCCGCCGTACGCGCCGAAGTAGCCGCGCGCGTCCGGCACCTGGGCGCCGGGCAGGTAGTCCTTTTCGGACATGGTGGTTTCCCTTGAACGGAGATGGACGACGATGACGTCTTCCCGGCCGGAGGTCGGCCGGACCGGATTCAGCCGGACGTCACGCGCCATCGCCGCCCCGGCACCTGCCCGGGCTCGCACCCGATGACGTACCGCACCCGACGCCCCAGCACCCGGCGTGCGGGTGCGCGGCAGCCGCGCGGGCGGCAACCGGGGGCGAGTCGGGCGGCGATCTTCATGGGATGGGTGTCAGTCCTTGTGCCGGACGGCGGGGTGGGCCCCGGCGGCGACCAGGTCGGCGACCGCGGCCCGCGGGTCCTTGCCGGTCACCAGGGTTTCGCCGACGAGTACCGCGTCGGCGCCGAGGTTGGCGTAGTTGATCACGTCCAGCGGGCCGCGCACGCCGGACTCGGCGATCTTGACGATACCGTCCGGGATGGCGTGGGCGACGTTCTCGAAGGTGTTGCGGTCCACTTCGAGCGTCTTGAGGTTGCGGGCGTTGACGCCGATGATCCGGGCGCCGGCGTCCACCGCGCGCTTGATCTCCTCCTCGTCGTGCACCTCGACCAGCGGGGTGAGGCCGATCGACTCGGCGCGCTCGATCAGCGACACCAGGGCCGGCTGGTCGAGGGCCGCGACGATCAGCAGCGCGAGGTCGGCGCCGTGCGCACGGGCCTCCCACAGCTGGTAGGCGGTGACGATGAAGTCCTTGCGCAGCAGCGGGGTCTCCACCGCGGCGCGGACGGCGTCCAGGTCGGCCAGCGACCCGCCGAAGCGGCGCTGCTCGGTCAGCACGCTGATCGCGGCGGCACCGCCGGCCGCGTAGTCGACCGCCAGGGCGGCCGGATCGGCGATCGAGGCCAGGGCGCCCTTGGACGGGCTGGAGCGCTTCACCTCGCAGATCACCCGGACCCCGTCGCCCCTGAGGGCGGCGACGCCGTCCTTGGCCTCCGGTGCCCTGGCGGCGAGCTCCTTGAGCTCGTCCAGGGAGACCCGGGCCTGTCGCTCGGCGAGGTCCTCGCGGACCCCTTCGATGATCGAGTCGAGCACACTCACTCAGGAGCCCCCATCTTTTCTGCCAGTTGGTCGGCGCGAGTCGGCGGGCGACGGCCCACCGGCACTTCGATGGTATCGGCACCCGGGGGCGGGGGGCGCATCGGTTCGAACCACGTCTTGCGGACCGGACACCCGCAACGGCGGTCCCCAGCTGCGGCTTCACCGGCCCCACACCGGTTTTCGGACGGACTTCGCACCGGTTCAGGACGCTCTTCCGGCCGGAACCGACCGGTGGCCGGGAAGCGGGGGCCGATGGCCGGGAACGGCGGTTGACGGCGGTTGACGGCCGGGAACGGCGGTTCACGGCCCGGAACGGGCGGTTCACGGCCCGGCCCGGCAGAACGGCCCGACGGGCTCGATCACACCAGCGGCGGTGCCAGCCCGGCGCCGACCGGCGAGTTCCGCACCACGGTGAACACCAGCACCAGCAGCGCGATCAGCACCCATCGCCGGGCCCCGACGGTGGTCCTGGGCGGCGGCCCGCCGGTCAGCGCGGCCCAGCCCCAGCGCAGCCAGAGCACCGCCAGAACCCCGAACAGCAGGACGGCGACGGCGTTGTCGTGCAGGGCGCCGGTGAGGTCCCCGTGGGTCAGCGCGTGGACGCAGCGCAGCCCCCCGCAGCCGGGGCACCACCAGCCGGTGGCGGTCAGGAACGGGCAGTCGGGGTAGTGCCCGGGGGTGTTCGGGTCCACCACGGCGACGTAGGCGGTGGGGACGGCCACCGCCGCCAGCGCGGTCAGCGGCGGGCTCAGCCGGCGCAGCACGGGCGGCGGGGCGGAAGCGGTGGGGGCGGAGGTCACGCCCCGATTCTGCCCGGGTCGGGCCCGGACACGACGAAACGGCGGGCGTGGCGCGCCCGCCGTTCCGATGTACGACAAACGTGTGGTGCGACGAACCCGTCGTCAGGCGGCGACGGCGGCGCGGGCCTCGCGGGCCGCGACCTGCTCCTCGGCCGACTTGTAGACGTTGGTGCTGGCCTGCTGGCCCATGCCCGCGATGGACATGGCCTTGCCGACCACGCCGCCGGCCAGGACGACCGCCAGGCCGACCCAGACGAGCAGCACCGACGGCAGGATCATCGCGACGCCCGCAATGCCGAAGCCGACGAAGGAGATGACGACGCCGGTCCAGGCGGCGGGGGTGTGGCCGTGTGCTGCTGCTGCCATCTGAGTGGTGCTCCTTGGCTCTCGGGGCCCGGCCGGGCCTGCGGGGCCGCCGGCGGGTTGACGGGTTCCATTGTGCCGGGCCACACACCGGTGGCCCAAAGCGGGTGGCGGGTCTATCGCGTCACATGCGCGCAGCTCACACCGCGGTCGGGTCCTCGCCCCGGTCCAGGGCCTTCCACAGGTCCCCCGGCGTGTCGGTCTTCGCCGGGGCCTTGCGGGTCGGCGCCTCGTAGCGGCTGCCCATCGCGGGCCAGCCCCGGCCGTAGCGCAGGGTGAGCAGTCCGGCCAGGACGAGCAGCAGCCCGCCCACCAGCGCGACCCAGGGCCAGGCGGTGTGCGAGACCTCGGTGGCCGCCGAGCCGGTCAGGGCCAGCTTGCGGGCGGCCTCGGTGTCCAGCGCGGCGGTGTCGCCCGCACCGGCCACCGAGGCGGCGGCCACGCCCAGCCCGGCCAGCAGCGTCAGCGCGCCGACCGCCAGCCGTCCGACGCCGCGCACCGCGAACACCGCGACGGCCGCGGCGAGGCCCACCAGGGCCAGCCCGCCGGGCAGTTCGGAGATCTTTCCGCCGCTGACGGACACGTCCAGGGTGCCGGCCCGGCCCTCGGCCCAGGTCCGCCCGACCGCGGTCAGCACCAGCACGGCGCTCAGCACGGTCAGCAGCAGCATCACGCCGAGGGTGCGGCGGCCGGGCTTGGCGGGGGCGGGGGTCTGCTCAGTCACCCGTCCACTATCCCCCGGCCGACGCCCCGGTCCGTACCCGGGGTGGGGAACGGAGCGGGTCACGGGGCGGGACCGGGGCGGGACCGGGGTGGGTCACGGCGTCGCGGACGGCGTGGGGAAGTCGTCCGTCCGCAGCACCACCGTCCGGCCGCCGAGCGGCAGGAACAGGTCGTTGCCGAACGGCACCCGCTCCGCCTCCCGGTACATGCCCTCGGGGGACGGCGCGGTGTGCACGGTGCAGACCGCCGCCACCGGATCGACCACCACGTACAGCGGCACGCCGCTGCGCGCGTACGCCCTCGCCGCCTCCGCCAGGCCGGGCCGGGCCACCTCCAGCACCGCCTCGACCCCGGCCGCGGCGAACCGGCCACGACCGCCCCGCACCGCGTCCCGGGCGAGCACGGCCAGGTCCGGGGCGAGCACCGTGCCGGGTTCGGGTACGGAACCCGACCCGGGAGCGGGAGCGGAACCCGACCCCGGAGCGGGTGCGGGTGCGGGAGCGGGTGCGCCGGGTGCCCCCGGGAAGTCGACCGCCACCCCGGAGAGCACCCGGCCGTGGCCCGCCGGCTGCTCGCCGAGCTGTCCGGCGGCGCCGAGCACGACCGCCCAGCGCAGCTCGTCGTACGGCACCTCGGGCATCCCGGCCGCCTCCTCGCACCTCAGGACAGTTCCGGCCTCCGCAGCGTATTGGCGGTGGCGACGGCGCGCAGCACGGCGGCCGCCTTGTTCCGGCACTCGGTGTCCTCGCCGTACGGGTCGGAGTCGGCGACCACGCCCGCGCCGGCCTGCACGTACGCGGTGCCGCCGCGCAGCACGGCGGTGCGGATCGCGATCGCGGTGTCCGAGTCCCCGGCGAAGTCCAGGTAGCCGACGCAGCCGCCGTACAGGCCGCGGCGGGTGGGCTCCAGCTCCTCGATGATCCGCATCGCCCGGGGCTTGGGCGCGCCGGAGAGGGTGCCGGCCGGGAAGCAGGCGGTCAGCACGTCGAAGGCGGTGCGCCCCGGGGCGACCTTGCCGGTCACCGTCGAGACGATGTGCATCACGTGGCTGTAGCGCTCGATGTGCATGAAGTCGACCACCTCGACGCTGCCCGGCTCGCAGACCCGGCCGAGGTCGTTGCGGCCCAGGTCCACCAGCATCAGGTGCTCGGCCCGCTCCTTGGGGTCGGCGAGCAGTTCGGCGGCCAGCTCCGCGTCCTCGTGCGGGGTGGCGCCGCGGTGCCGGGTGCCGGCGATCGGGTGCAGCATCGCCTCGCCGTCGCTGACCTTGACCAGCGCCTCCGGGCTGGAGCCGACCACGTCGAAGCCGCCCTCGGTCCCGCCGTCCGGGCCGGGGAAGCGGAACAGGTACATGTACGGGCTGGGGTTGGTGGTGCGCAGCACGCGGTAGACGTCCAGCGCGGAGGCCGGGCAGGGTGCCTCGAAGCGCTGCGAGGGCACCACCTGGAAGGCCTCGCCGGCCCGGATCCGCTCCTTGATCTCCTCCACCGCGGCCCGGTACGGCTCGCCGCCGAACGGCGAGTGCACCTCGCCGGGGCCGGCCGGGGTGAAGGTGGCCAGGCCCGGGTCGACCGGCTTGAACAGCTCGGCCTCCATCGCGTCCAGCCGGGCCACCGCGTCCGCCCAGGCCTCGTCCACGCCGCTGGCCAGGTCGTTGTGGTTGACGGCGTTGGCGATCAGCAGCACCGTGCCGTCGACGTGGTCGAGCACCGCGAGGTCGGTGGCGAGCAGCATGGTCAGCTCGGGCAGGCCCAGGTCGTCCGGGTTGAGGTCGGGCAGCTTCTCCAGCCGGCGGACGATGTCGTAGCCGAGATAGCCGACCAGGCCGCCGGTGAGCGGCGGCAGGCCGTCGTCCGGCCGGCGCGGGGTGTGCAGGGCCTGCAGGGTGGCGCGCAGCACCTCCAGCGGGTCGCCGGCGGTGGGGATGCCGACCGGCGGGCTGCCGAGCCAGCGCGCCCCGCCGTCCGGGCCGACGGTGAGCGCGGCGGCGCTGCGCACCCCCACGAAGGAGTAGCGCGACCAGCTGCGGCCCTGCTCGGCGGACTCCAGCAGGAAGGTGCCGGGGCGTTCCTCGGCGAGGCTGCGGTAGAGGCCGATCGGGGTGAGGCCGTCCGCGAGGAGCCTGCGGGTGACCGGGATGACCCGGGTGTCGACGGCGAGCTTGCGGAAGGCTTCGAGATCCATGACGGGCGGCACCTTCTGGAGTTGTGGACGGGGTGGGGTCAGGACAGCGGGAGCACGTCGGCGTCGAAGCAGGTGCGGTCGCCGGTGTGGCAGGCCGCACCGGTCTGGTCGACCTTCACCAGCAGGGTGTCGCCGTCGCAGTCCAGGGCCACCGACTTGACCGCCTGGACGTGGCCCGAGGTGTCGCCCTTCACCCAGTACTCGCGGCGGCTGCGGCTCCAGTAGGTGCAGCGGCCCGTGGTGAGGGTGCGGTGCAGCGCCTCGTCGTCCATCCAGCCGAGCATCAGCACCTCGCCGGTGTCGTACTGCTGGGCGATGGCCGGGACCAGCCCGTCCTCGGAGCGCTTGAGCCGCGCGGCGATCTCGGGTGCGAGGGCGGTGCTGCCGGGGGCGGCGGGTGTGGTGGACATGAGCACCATTGTGTCAGCCCGCCCCGGCTGCCCTGCGGGGCGGCGCTCCCCGCGCCGGAGCGCCGCCGGCAACGGGGCCGTTACGGGTGCAACTGCCCGGTGAGCTTGGGGCCGCCCTGCTTGTTGCTCGCGGTCAGGGTGCAGGTGTAGTCGCGCCAGCCCTGCTGGTAGTTGGCGGTCGCCGGGCCGAACTGGCGGCCGTAGTAGGTTTTCCCGTCGCCCTGCCGGGCCTTGGCGGCGGCTTCGGCCTCCTTGCAGCCGTCCCGCATGGCGAGCGCGAGCGGAATGTCGCCGGTGATGCCGTCCGCGAGCTTGAGGTCGGCGATCACCTCGCCGTCGTGGTCGCCGGCGCAGGGGCGTTCCTCGGGCTTGGTGATCACCGGGCTCAGCTGCGGGTGGTCGAAGCAGGCGCCGACCGGGAAGAACGCGTACGGCGGCTGCGGCGTGGGCGTAGGGGTGGGTGTCGGTGTCTGGGTGGCCGTGGGAGTCGGCGTGGGCGGCGGCGGCGCGGCGGCCGGCTTCTTGTCGTCCGGCCACAGCACCGCGGTGGCCACCACCGCGAGCAGGACGACCAGCACGGCGGCGACGGTGAGGACCAGGCCGCGGGACGGGCGGGGCCCGCCTGCGGACGGCGACTGCTCGGAGGTCATGGCCACGAGGATGGCCCACCCGTCCCCTCCCCGGCAGGCAGTTCGCCGAACTCCCCTCATCCGGGCTGCCATCCACACCTGCAGCGATGCCGTGGGACACTCCCTCAGGAGAACAAAAGCTATTCAGATGGACGGGATTCCGGTGTGGGCTCTCGGCATGCCGAGAGCCCACACCGCCGTCAACCCAGCCAAGTGTAGAGGGTAATTCTAGGACCATCGCCCAGGTATCTGTTAAATGACCCCGGAGTGGT
>NZ_JBHXTL010000085.1:0-45625 GCF_042677365.1 Kitasatospora sp. NPDC127116 | reverse complement strand
ACTACGCGGCGGCGAACGCCTTCCTGGACGCGTGGATCCAGCGGCGCCGCGACCGCGGCCTCGCCGGACTCTCGATCGCCTGGGGCGCCTGGGCGCAGGACGGCCTCGCCACCGGCGAGGTGGTCGTCGAGCGGCTGCGGCGCGGCGGCGTGCTGCCGATGGACCCGGAACTCGCGATCCAGGCCCTGGCCAGGGCCGTCGACCACGACGAGACCGAGGTCAGCGTCGCCGACATCGACTGGCCGCAGTTCCTCGGCGGCTTCACCGGCTCCCGTCCGAGCACCCTGCTCGCGGACCTGCCGGAAGCCGCGGCGCGGCCCGCGCCCGCCGGGGCGGAGGCCCCCGTGCCGATGGGCTCCGAGCTGGCCTCGGCGCCGGCCGGCCGGCGCCGCCAGCTGCTGCTCGACCTCGTCCGGGCCCAGGCCGCGTCCGTGCTCGGCCACGCCTCGGTCGACGCGGTGGCGCCCGCCCGGGCCTTCCGGGAGCTGGGCTTCGACTCGCTGACCGCCGTCGAACTGCGCAACCGGCTCGGCGCCGAGACCGCGCTGCGGCTGCCGACGACGCTCGTGTTCGACCACCCGACGCCCACCCGGCTCGCCGATCACCTGCTCGGCCTGATGCTCGGTGACCGGGCCGTGCTGACCGAGGCGATGGCGCCCGCACCGGCCGGGACCGACGAGCCGATCGTGATCGTCGGCATGAGCTGCCGCTTCCCCGGCGACGTCGGCACGCCCGCCGAACTGTGGCAGCTGCTGACCGACGGCGCGGACGGCGTCGGCCCGTTCCCGACCGACCGCGGCTGGGACCTCGACCGCGACGCCGGGACGTACGCGCCCGAGGGCGGCTTCCTCCGGCACGCCACCGACTTCGACGCGAGCCTGTTCGGCATCTCGCCGCGCGAGGCCCTCGCGATGGACCCCCAGCAGCGGCTGCTGCTGGAGGCGTCCTGGGAGGCCTTCGAATCGGCGGGCACCGACCCGCTGTCCGTCCACGGCGCCCCCGTCGGCGTCTTCGTCGGCACCAACGGCCAGGACTACGGCACCCTGCTCGCCGCCTCCGGCGAGGAGGTCGAGGGGCACGTGCTGACCGGCAACGCCGCGTCGGTGCTCTCCGGCCGGGTCGCGTACGCGTTCGGGCTGGAGGGCCCGGCGCTGACCGTGGACACGGCCTGCTCCGCCTCGCTGGTCGCCCTGCACCTCGCGGCGCAGGCGCTGCGCCGGGGCGAGTGCGAACTGGCGCTGGCCGGCGGTGTCACCGTGATGTCCACCAACACCGCCTTCGCCGAGTTCGCCCGGCAGGGCGGCCTGGCCTCGGACGGCCGCTGCAAGGCCTTCTCGGCCGAGGCGGACGGCACCGGCTGGTCGGAGGGCGTCGGCGTGCTGGTGCTGGAGCGGCTGTCGGACGCGCGGCGCCACGGGCACGAGGTGCTGGCGGTGGTGCGCGGCAGCGCGGTCAACCAGGACGGCGCGTCCAACGGCCTCACCGCCCCGAACGGCCCGTCGCAGGAGCGGGTGATCCGGCAGGCGCTGGCGAGTGCCGGGCTGTCGGCCGCCGACGTCGACGCCGTCGAGGCGCACGGCACCGGTACCCGCCTCGGCGACCCGATCGAGGCCCAGGCGCTGCTGGCCACCTACGGCCAGGAGCGGGCCGGTGAGCCGCTCTGGCTCGGCGCGATCAAGTCGAACATCGGGCACACCCAGGCCGCGGCCGGTGTGGCGGGTGTGATCAAGATGGTGCAGGCGCTGCGGCACGGCGTGCTCCCGGCGACGTTGCACGCGGAGCAGCGGACCTCCGAGGTCGACTGGTCGGCGGGCGCGGTGGAACTGCTCACCGAGTCCCGCCCCTGGCCCGAGCTGGACCGGCCGCGCCGCGCGGGCGTCTCCTCCTTCGGCATCAGCGGCACCAACGCCCACGTCATCCTGGAGGCCGCGCCCGCGGTGGCGGCCGAGGAGCCGGTGGCCGTCGAGGGTGTGCTGCCGTGGCCGGTGTCGGGGCGGACCGCCTCCGCACTGGCGGCGCAGGCCGGGCGACTGGCCGGATTCCTCGCGGCCGAACCGGAGTTCGCTCCGGCGGAGGTGGCCGCGGGGCTGCTGTCCCGGGCCGCGCTGGACCACCGCGCGGTGGTGTTCGGCGGCGACCGGGACGAGCTGCGCTCCGGTGTCGCCGCGCTGGCGGCGGGCGAGCCCTCGGCCCTGGTGGTCTCGGGCGTCCCGGCGCAGGGGGGTACGGCGCAGGGGGGTACGGCGCAGGGGGGTACGGCCTTCCTGTTCACCGGTCAGGGCGCGCAGCGGGCCGGGATGGGGGCCGGGCTGTACGCGCGGTTCCCGGTGTTCGCGGCGGCCTTCGACGCGGTCTGCGCCGAGCTGGACCTGCTGCTGGACCGGCCGGTGAAGGACGTGGTGTTCGAGGGCGTCGAGGATCTGGACCGGACGGTGTGGGCGCAGGCCGGGCTGTTCGCGGTCGAGGTCGCCTCGTACCGGTTGCTCGAATCCTGGGGCGTGACGGCCGACTTCCTCCTCGGGCACTCGATCGGCGAGATCGCCGCCGCCCACGTCGCCGGGGTGTTCTCGCTGGTGGACGCCTGCGCCCTGGTGGCGGCGCGCGGCCGGCTGATGGACGCACTGCCCGAGGGCGGGGTGATGCTCGCCGTACAGGCCACCGAGGCCGAGGTCCGCGACGCGATCGGCGACCGCCTGGACGTCGCGGCCGTCAACGGTCCGACCTCGCTGGTGGTCTCCGGCCCGGCGGAGGCCGTCGAGGAGCTCGCCGAGCGCTGGCGGGCCGAGGGCCGCAAGACCAGCCGGCTGACCGTCTCGCACGCCTTCCACTCGGCCCTGATGGAGCCGATGCTCGAAGAATTCGCCGCCGTTCTGGCGGAGTTGACCTACGCGGAGCCGCAGCTGCCGATCGTCTCCGACCTGACCGGCGAACTCGCCGGGCCCGGGCTGATGTCCACCCCGTCCTACTGGGTGCGGCAGGTCCGCGAGGCCGTCCGCTTCGCCGACGGCGTCGAGGCGCTGCACGGCCGGGGCGTCACCCGCTTCGTGGAGCTCGGCCCGGACGGCGTGCTGACCGCGCTGGCCGGCCGGATGCTCCCCGACGCGGTCTGCGCGCCGCTGCTGCGCAAGGACCGGGACGACGCCGACACGGCACTGCGGGCGCTCGCCACGCTGTGGACGGCCGGGGCGGAGATCGACTGGTCCGGGCTGCTGCCCGCCGGCCGCCGGACCGAGCTGCCGACCTACGCCTTCCAGCGGGAGCGCTACTGGCCGAAGGCCGCGCCCGGAACGGCCGTCGTGGCCGACCCGGACGAGGCGCGCTTCTGGCAGGCCGTGGAGCGCCAGGACCTCGGCGAACTCGCCGCGGCCCTGGACATCGACCGGGCGCCCGAGGAGTTGGGCTCCGTCCTGCCGGTGCTGTCCTCGTGGCGGCAGCGGCGTCGGGTGGATTCGGTGGTGGACTCGTGGCGGTACCGGGTGACGTGGAAGCCGTTGGCCGGTTCGGCGGAGGGGCGGCTGTCCGGTCGTTGGCTGCTGGTGACGGGTGCGGGTGCGGGTGCTGGTGCGGGTGCGTCGGTGGAGGGCGTGGAGAGCGCGCTGCTGGCCGCCGGTGCGGAGGTCGTTCCGCTGGCCGTCGACGGCGCCGGCCGGGAGGAACTGGCCGACCGGATGCGCGAGTTGAACGCCGGGGGCGGGCTGGCGGGTGTGGTCTCGCTCCTCGCCACCGACGCCGAGCCGCACGCCGAGCCGCATGCCGGGGGCTCGCTGCTCCCGGCCGGGGTGGCAGCGACGCTGACCCTGCTGCATGCCCTCGCCGACTCCGGTGTCCGGGCCAAGCTGTGGTCGGTGACGTCCGGTGCGGTGTCGGTGGGCCGGGCGGACCGGTTGGTGAGCCCGTGGCAGGCGCAGGTGTGGGGTCTTGGCCGGGTGGCGGCGCTGGAGCTGCCGGATGTGTGGGGCGGGTTGGTCGATCTTCCGCCGGTGGTGGACGAGCGGGTCGGTCGTCGGCTGGTGGCGGTGCTGGGCGGTGGTGAGGACCAGGTGGCGGTGCGTTCCTCCGGTGCGTACGGTCGCAGGTTCGTGCACGCGCCCCAGCCCGTCGGCCGGGTCGACGGGTGGGCGCCGTCCGGGACGGTGCTGGTGACCGGTGGGCTGGGGGCGCTGGGTGCGTCGGTGGCTCGTTGGCTGGCCGGGCGTGGTGTGCCGCATCTGGTGCTGACCGGTCGTCGTGGTGTCGAGACGCCGGGCGCGGGCGAGTTGGTGGCGGAGCTGACGGCCCTGGGTGCCCGGGTGACGGTCGCTGCCTGTGATGTGGCGGACCGTGACGCGGTGGTGTCCCTGCTGGCGGGGATTCCGGCCGAGCTGCCGCTGAGCGGTGTGGTGCACACCGCGGGTGTGGTGGACGACGGGATGCTGGACGCGCAGTCGGCGGAGCGCTTCGAGACGGTCTTCGCGGGCAAGGTCGGCGGGCTGCTGCACCTGGACGAGTTGACGGCCGGGCTGGACCTTGACCTGTTCGTGGTGTTCTCCTCGCTGGCGGGGACGCTGGGCAGTGCCGGGCAGGGCAACTACGCGGCGGCGAACGCCTTCCTGGACGCGTGGATCCAGCGGCGCCGCGACCGCGGCCTCGCCGGACTCTCGATCGCCTGGGGCGCCTGGGCGGAGCAGGGCATGGCCACCGAGGACGTGGTGGCCGACCGGGTCCGGCGCGCCGGACTGACGCCGATGGACGCACGACTGGCGATGGAGGCGATGGCCAGGGCCGTCGACCACGGCGAGGACCTCGTGGCGATCGCCGACGTCGACTGGGCGCGGATGCTGCCCGCCTTCGCCGGGGCCAGGACCAGCCCGCTGCTGGCCGAGCTGCCCGAAGCGGCCCGGACCGACCGGGCCGACCGGGCCGATGACGCCGGGGCGGAAGCGACCGGGGCGCGGGGGCTCGCGGAGCTGCCCCCCGCCCAGCGCGACCGGGCGCTGCTGGACCTGATCCGCAGCTGCGCGGCCGCAGTGCTGGGGCACGCGTCGAGCGCGAGCGTCGAACCGGGCCGGGCCTTCCGCGACATCGGCTTCGACTCGCTGACCGCGGTGGCCTTCCGCAACCTGATCGGTGCCCGCACCGGCCTCCGGCTGCCGGCCACCCTGGTCTTCGACCACCCGACGCCGATCGCCCTGGGCGAGTTCCTGCTCGCCGAGCTGTACGGTGCGGCCGACCCGGTGCCGGCGCCGGACACCGCGTCCGTCGCCGCCGAGGACGAGCCGATCGCGATCGTCGGCATGGCCTGCCGGTTCCCGGGCGGCGCCCGGACGCCGGAGGCCCTGTGGGCGCTGCTCTCCGGCAGCGGGGACGCGATGACCGGCTTCCCCGTCGACCGCGGGTGGGACCTCGCCGACCGGTCGGGCTCGTACGCGGCCGTCGGCGGCTTCCTCGACGGCGTCGCGGAGTTCGACGCCACGCTGTTCGGCATCTCGCCGCGCGAGGCCCTCGCGATGGACCCCCAGCAGCGGCTGCTGCTGGAGACGGTCTGGGAGACCTTCGAGTCCGCCGGAATGGACCCGCGGTCCGCGCGGGGCCGGTCCGTGGGCGTCTTCGCGGGCACCAACGGCCAGGATTACCCGACGCTGCTCGCCGCCGCCGAGGACAAGGTCGAGGGGCACGTCGCCACCGGCAACGCGGCGGCGGTGCTCTCCGGCCGGGTCGCGTACGCGTTCGGGCTGGAGGGACCGGCGCTGACCGTGGACACGGCCTGCTCCGCCTCGCTGGTCGCCCTGCACCTCGCGGCGCAGGCGCTGCGCCGGGGCGAGTGCGAACTGGCGCTGGCCGGCGGTGTCACCGTGATGTCCACGCCGGGCGTGTTCAGCGAGTTCGACCGCCAGGGCGGCCTGGCCGCCGACGGCCGCTGCAAGGCCTTCGCGGCGGACGCGGACGGTACGGGCTGGGGCGAGGGCGTCGGCGTCCTGCTGGTCGAGCGGCTCTCGGACGCGCGCCGCAACGGGCACCGGGTGCTGGCGGTGGTGCGGGGCAGCGCGGTCAACCAGGACGGCGCCTCCAACGGCCTCACCGCCCCGAACGGCCCCGCCCAGCAGCGGGTGATCCGCCAGGCCCTGGCCAATGCCGGGCTGTCGGCCGCGGACGTGGACGCCGTCGAGGCGCACGGCACCGGCACCAAGCTCGGCGACCCGATCGAGGCCCAGGCGCTGCTGGCCACCTACGGCCGGGAGCGTGCGGGCGAACCGCTCTGGCTCGGCTCGATCAAGTCCAACATCGGCCACACCCAGGCCGCGGCCGGTGTGGCGGGTGTGATCAAGATGGTGCAGGCGCTGCGGCACGGCGTGCTGCCGGCCACCCTGCACGTCGGTGAGCCGTCGCCCCAGGTCGACTGGTCGGCGGGCGCGGTGGAACTGCTCACCGAGGCGCGCCCCTGGCCCGAGCTGGACCGGCCGCGCCGGGCGGGCGTCTCCTCCTTCGGCATCAGCGGCACCAACGCCCACATCATCCTGGAGTCCGCCCCGGCGGACCCGGTGGAGTCGGCGGAAGCGGTGGAGCCCCCGGCCGCCGTTCCGGCGGGCGGTCTGCCGTGGCTGCTCTCCGGGCAGAGCGCCGAATCGCTGCGGGCCCAGGCACAGCGGCTCACCGCGCACCTGGACGCCGAACCCGGCCACGACCCGGTGGACGCGGCCTGGTCGCTGGCGACCGGACGGGCCGGGCTGGCGCACCGCGCCGTCGTGCTCGGCGCCGACCGGGAAGCGCTGCGCTCCGGCGCCGGGGCCCTCGCCTCGGCGGCCTTCTCGGCGGACGTGGTCACCGGCACAGTGCGGGAGGGCCGCCTGGCCTTCCTGTTCACCGGCCAGGGCGCCCAGCGCGCAGGCATGGGCCGGGAGTTGTACGACGCGCAGCCGGTTTTCGCGGCGGCCTTCGACGCGGTCTGCGCGGAGTTCGACCTGCTGCTGGACCGGCCGGTGAAGGATGTGGTGTTCGAGGGCGCCGAGGATCTGGACCGTACGGTGTGGGCTCAGGCCGGCCTGTTCGCGGTCGAGGTCGCCTCGTACCGGCTGCTCGAATCCTGGGGTGTGGCACCGGAGTTCCTGCTCGGCCACTCGATCGGTGAGATCGCGGCCGCCCACGTCGCCGGGGTGTTCTCGCTCGCCGACGCGTGCGCCCTGGTGGCGGCGCGCGGCCGGCTGATGGACGCGCTGCCGAGCGGCGGGGCGATGCTGGCGGTGCAGGCCACCGAGGCCGAGGTCCGCGACGCGATCGGCGGTCGGCTGGATGTCGCGGCCGTCAACGGCCCGACCGCGCTGGTGGTTTCGGGTCCGGCCGAGGTGGTCGAGGAGTTCGCGGCCCGCTGGAAGGCCGAGGGTCGCAAGACCAGCCGTCTGACGGTCTCGCACGCCTTCCACTCGGCGCTGATGGAGCCGATGCTCGGCGAATTCGCCTCCGTACTCGGCGGGTTGACCTTCGCCGAGCCGCGCATCCCGGTCGTCTCCAACTTGACTGGCGGGATCGCCGAACCCGGCCTGCTCACCACCCCCGACTACTGGGTGCGGCAGGTCCGCGAAGCCGTCCGCTTCGCCGACGGCGTCGAGACCCTGCACCGCGAGGGCGTCACCCGCTTCGTGGAGCTCGGCCCGGACGGCGTGCTCTGCGCGCTGGCCCAGCAGTCGGTCTCCGAGGCCGTGTTCGCCCCCGTGATGCGGCGCGACCGGAACGAGGCCGGGACGGCGCTGCACGCGCTGGCCCGGCTCTGGACGGCCGGCGCCGAGGTGGACTGGCCGGCGGTCCTGCCGCGCGGCCGACGGGTCGACCTGCCGACGTACGCCTTCCACCACGAGCGGTTCTGGCCGACCCCGGCGCCCGCGCCGCTGCCGTCAGGGGACGCCGTGGAGTCCCGGTTCTGGGAGGCCGTCGAGCGCGAGGACCTGGCCGAACTGGCGGGCACGCTGCGCCTCGGCGAGCGGTCCGAGGTGCTCGGCGAGATCCTGCCCGCGCTCTCCTCCTGGCGCCGGCTGCGCCGCCGGGACTCGGTGCTCGACAGCTGGCGCTACGAGGTCACCTGGAAGCCGGTCCCGGCGCCGGTCGCCGAGCCCGAACTGGACGGGAGCTGGCTGGTGCTGGTCCTCGACGGGACCGACCGGGACCTGGCCGAGGGCGTGCGCACGGCGATCCGCTCCGCCGGGGCGCGCACCGTCGACCTCGTACTGGACCCGGCGGACCTCGACCGGGCCGCTCTCGCGGCCCGCCTCCTGGCCGCGGTCGAGGGCGTGCCCGACGTGGCCGGCGCGGTGCTGTTGGCCGCCGCCCACGACGGCCCGGACGCCGACCGCGCCGTGTCGCCGGCCGTGGCCGCCACCCTGGTGACGGTGCAGGCGCTCGGCGACGCCAACCTGAAGACGCCGCTGTGGACGCTCACCCGCGGCGCCGTCCGGACCGGCCCCGGCGACCTGCTCGCCGACCCGGCGCAGGCGCAGGTGTGGGGCCTCGGCCGGGTCGCCGCGCTGGAGCACCCGCAGCGCTGGGGCGGCCTGGTCGACCTGCCGGAGACCGTGGACGCGGCGGCCGGCCGGACCCTGGCCGGCGTGCTGGGCGGCACACCGGGCGAGGACCAGGTCGCGGTGCGCGGCGCGGGCGAGGCCCTCGTCCGGCGCCTCGTCCGGGTCGACGCCACCGACGGTACGGCGGAGCCCTCGTGGGCGCCGTCCGGTCCCGGCACGGTGCTGGTCACCGGCGGAACCGGCGCGCTGGGCGCGGTGGTCGCCCGCTGGCTCGCCGAGTCCGGCGTCACCCGGCTGCTGCTGACCGGCCGCCGCGGCCCGGAGGCGCCCGGCGTCGCCGAACTCGTCGCCGAACTCGCCGAACTGGGCGCCGAGGCGACCGTCGCGGCCTGCGACGCCGCCGACCGCGAGGCGCTGGCGGCGGTGCTGGCGCAGGTCCCGTCCGAGGCCCCGCTGATCGGCGTGGTGCACGCGGCCGGGGTCCTGGACGACGGCACGCTCGACGCCCTCACCCCGGAGCGGTTCGCCACCGTCCTGGCGGCGAAGGCGTCCGGCCTGGTGCACCTGGACGAACTCACCGGTGACCTGGACTTCTTCGTGGCGTTCTCCTCGCTGGCCGGCACCGTCGGCAGCGCCGGACAGGGCAACTACGCCGCGGCGAACGCCTTCCTGGACGCCTGGATGGAGCACCGGCACGACCGGGGCCTGCCCGGCGTGTCGGTGGCCTGGGGCCCGTGGGCGCAGGACGGAATGGCCACCGGTCAGGTCGTGACGGACCGGCTGCGCCGCAGCGGGGTCCCGGCGATGGACCCGCGTTCGGCGGTCCGGGCCCTGGCCCGGGCGATCGGCGGGGACCGGCCGAACCTGGTGGTCGCGGACATCGACTGGCCCACCTTCGCGCCCCGGTTCGCCGGGACGCGGCCGAACCCGCTGATGCGCGACCTGGCGGAGTTCGCGGCGCTGGTCCCGTCGGCGGCCGAGGCGGTCGTCCTCGACGGCTCCGCCGGGCTGCGCCGGGAACTGGCGGCGCTGCCCGCCCCGCAGCGGCAGCGGATGCTGCTCGACCTGGTCCGCGCCCGCGCCGCCGCGGTCCTCGGCCGCGACAGCGCCGAGGCCGTCGCACCGGACCAGGCGTTCCGCTCGATCGGGTTCGACTCGCTGATCGCGGTGGAGTTCCGCAACCTGCTGCACCACGAGACCGGTCTCAACCTGCCGGCCACGCTGGTGTTCGACCACCCGACGCCCACCGCGCTCGGCGCCCACCTCGGCAGCCTGCTGCTGCCCGAGGAGGCCGACCGGACGGTCGACGTAGTGGCGGACCTGGACCGGCTGGAGGCCAGGCTGCTGCGGCTCGACGCCGACGAGCGGGAACGGGCGGACGTCGCCGCCCGGCTCCAGGGCCTGCTGGCCCGCCTGGCGGGCACGGGCGAGACGCAATCGGACGACGCGCTGGACGACGCCAGCGCCGATGAGGTCCTCGACCTCATCCGGAAGGAATTCGGGGGCCCGGCTTGATCGTCGTCGAGGCACCGTTCGTGAAGGGGAAGATCCATGGCGGATGACCAGAAGCTGCTCGACCATCTGAAGTGGGTGACGGGCGAGCTCCGCCAGGCGCACCGCCGGATCCGCACCATCGAGGACCGCGCGCAGGAGCCGATCGCCATCGTCGGCATGGGCTGCCGCTTCCCCGGCGGGGTGCGGACGCCCGCCGAGCTGTGGCGGCTGGTGGCCGGACGCACCGACGCGGTCGGCGACTTCCCGACCAACCGGGGCTGGGCCGAGGACGAGGACGAGGACTACGCCCGGCAGGGCGGCTTCCTCCACGACGCCGACGAGTTCGACGCGGCGTTCTTCGGCATCAGCCCGCGCGAGGCCACCGCCATGGACCCGCAGCAGCGCCTGCTGCTGGAAGCCTCCTGGGAGGCCTTCGAGGCCGCCGGCCTGAACCCGCGCGCGCTGCGCGGCAGCCGAACCGGGGTGTTCGCGGGCACCAACGGCCAGGACTACGGCCTGGTCGCGCTCGCCTCCCCGGAGGGCCTGGAGGGGCACATCGCCACCGGCACCACCGCCAGCGTGATGTCCGGCCGGCTCTCGTACGTGTTCGGGCTGGAGGGCCCGGCGGTCACCGTGGACACGGCCTGCTCGTCCTCGCTGGTCGCCATGCACCTCGCGGCGCACGCGCTGCGCTCCGGCGAGTGCGACCTGGCCCTCGCGGGCGGCGCCACCGTGATGTCCACCCCCGGCGGGTACGCCAGCTTCAACCGGCAGGGCGGGCTGGCGGCGGACGGCCGCTGCAAGGCCTTCGCGGCGGACGCGGACGGCACGGGCTGGGGCGAGGGCGTCGGCGTGCTGGTGCTGGAGCGGCTGTCGGACGCGCAGCGGCTCGGGCACGAGGTGCTGGCGGTGGTCCGGGGGAGCGCGGTCAACCAGGACGGCGCCTCGAACGGTCTGACGGCGCCGAACGGCCCGTCGCAGGAGCGGGTGATCCGGCAGGCGCTGGCCAACGCCCGCCTGGAGGCGGCCGAGGTGGACGCGGTCGAGGCGCACGGCACCGGCACCAGCCTGGGCGACCCGATCGAGGCCCAGGCGCTGCTGGCCACCTACGGGCAGGAGCGCCCCGAGGGGCGGCCGCTCTGGCTGGGCTCGATCAAGTCGAACATCGGGCACACCCAGGCGGCGGCCGGTGTGGCGGGCGTGATCAAGATGGTGCAGGCGATGCGGCAGGGCGTCCTGCCGGCCACCCTGCACGCGGACGCGCCGTCCCCGCACGTCGACTGGTCGGCCGGCGCGGTCGAGCTGCTGACCGAGGCCCGTCCGTGGCCGGAGGCGGACCGTCCGCGTCGCGCGGGGGTGTCCTCCTTCGGGATCAGCGGCACCAACGCCCACGTCATCCTGGAGTCGGCGCCGGAGGCTCCGGCGGAGGGGGCTCCGGCGGAGGAGCCCCCGGCTCCGAACGCCGTGGCGCCGTGGCCGGTGTCGGGCGGATCGTCCGAGGCACTGGCGGCGCAGGCCGGTCGACTCGCCGAATTCCTCGGCGGGGAGCCGGAGTTCGCACCGGCAGAGGTGGCGGGGACGCTGCTCTCCCGGGCCGCGCTGGCCCACCGCGCGGTGCTGCTCGGGTCCGACCGGGCGGCGCTGCTGGACGGCCTGGCCGCGCTGGCGGACGGCCGCCCCTCGGGCGGGGTCGTCACCGGGATCGCGACGGAGGGCCGGACGGCGTTCCTGTTCACCGGTCAGGGTGCGCAGCGGGTCGGCATGGGCCGGGGGCTGTACGAGGCCTTCCCCGCGTTCGCGTCGGCGTTCGACGAGGTCTGTGCGGAGCTGGACGGGAAGCTCGGTCGGTCGGTGCGCGAGGTCGTCTTCGAGGGCGTCGAGGATCTGGACCGTACGGTGTGGGCGCAGGCCGGGTTGTTCGCGGTCGAGGTGGCGTCGTTCCGGCTGCTGGAGTCCTGGGGAGTGGCGCCGGAGTTCCTGCTCGGGCACTCGATCGGTGAGGTGGCGGCCGCCCATGTGGCGGGCGTGTTCTCGCTGGCGGACGCGTGCGCCCTGGTGGCGGCGCGCGGTCGGCTGATGGACGCGCTGCCGAGCGGCGGGGCGATGCTGGCGGTGCAGTCCGCCGAGGCGGAGGTGCGTTCGGAGATCGGTGACCGGCTCGATGTCGCGGCCGTCAACGGCCCGACCTCGCTGGTGGTTTCGGGTCCGGTCGAGGTGGTCGAGGAGTTCGCGGCCCGCTGGAAGGCCGAGGGCCGCAAGACCAGCCGGCTGGCGGTCTCGCACGCCTTCCACTCGGCGCTGATGGAGCCGATGCTGGAAGAATTCGCTTCCGTGCTCGGCGGGTTGACCTTCGCCGAGCCGCAGATTCCGGTCGTCTCCAACCTGACCGGCGGGATCGCCGGGCCCGGCCTGCTCACCACCCCCGACTACTGGGTCCGCCAGGTCCGCGAGGCCGTCCGCTTCGCCGACGGCGTCGAGGCCCTGCACCGCGAGGGCGTGAGCCGGTTCGTGGAGCTGGGCCCGGACGCCGTGCTGTCGGGTCTGGTCGGGCAGCAGCTCGCCGAGGGCGCGGTCGCCCCGCTGATGCGCCGTGACCGCGCGGAGTCCGAGACCGCGCTGACCGCGCTCGCCACCCTGTGGACGAGCGGCACCGAACTCGACTGGTCCCTGGTCGTCACCGGTGGACGCCGGCTCGACCTGCCGACCTACGCCTTCCAGCGGCAGCGGTACTGGCCGAAGCCGACCGCCGGGGCGGGCGACGTGAAGGCCCTCGGCCAGACCGGGGCCCGGCACCCGCTGCTGGGCGCGGTCGTCGCCCTGCACGGCGGGGGACTGGTGCTGACCGGGCGGCTGAGCCTGGCCGTGCACCCCTGGCTCGCCGACCACGCCGTCCTGGAGACCGTGCTCGTCCCCGGCACCGCCCTGGTGGAGATGGCGCTGAGGGCGGGCCGCGAGGCCGGCTGCGAGGTGCTGCGCGAGCTGGTGATCCAGTCGCCGCTGGTGCTGCCGCAGCAGGGCGGCGTCGGCGTCCAGGTGAGCGTCTCCGAGGCCGACGAGGCCGGGGACCGCACCGTGCAGGTCCTGTCGCGCTCCGAGGCGGAGGACTCCGCGTGGGTGTGCCACGCGACCGGGGTGCTCTCCCCGGCGGGCGCCGCCGCCCCGGCCGCCGACGGCTCCGCCGCTGCCGGGACCTGGCCGCCCGTGGGGGCCGAGCCCGTCGACCTCGACGGCTTCTACGACCGCCTGACGGCCGTCGGCTACGGCTACGGACCGGTGTTCCAGGGCCTGCACGCGGCCTGGAGCGACGGCGACAGCGTCCACGCCGAGGTGCTGCTCCCCGAGGCCGCCGCCGGCCAGGGGCAGGCGTACGGCCTGCACCCCGCGCTGCTGGACGCCGCGCTGCACGCGGTCGGCTTCTCCGCCGCCGCGGACGCCCACCGGGCCGCCCGGATGCCGTTCGCCTGGACCGGCGTCCGGCTGCACGCGGCCGGTGCCGCCGTGCTGCGGGTCACCCTGACCGTGACCGCCGACGGCGTGGCGCTGAGCGTCGCCGACGGCACCGGGGCGCCCGTCATGACCATCGAGTCCCTGGTGCTGCGGGAGGTCGAGGCCGAGCAGCTGCGACCCGCCGTCGGCCCGGCCGTCGCCGAGGCGCTGTTCGCGCTGGACTGGACCCCGGTCACGCCGTCGGGAGCCGCCGGTGCCGGGCCCGCGACCTGGGCCGTGCTCGGTGCGCCCGCCCCGGGCGGCGCGGACACCCCCGCGCCCGCCGTCCCGCCGCTCGACGCGCCCCGGTACGCCGGGATCGCCGAGCTGGTCGCCGCGCTCGACGACGGACGCCCGGCGCCCCAGGCCGTCGTGCTGCCCGTCCCCACGACCGCCGCCGAGGCCGTCGACCTGCCCGCCAGGGTGCGGGAGACGGCCGGCCGCCTCCTGACGGACCTCCAGGCCTGGCTGGCCGAGGAGCGGCTGGCGGACACCCGGCTGGTGGTCGTGACCCGCGGCGCCGTTGCCGTCGGCCAGGAGCCCGTCGACCTGGTCGCCGCCGCGGTCCGGGGCCTGGTCCGCTCCGCGCAGACCGAGAACCCCGGCCGGATCGTGCTGGTCGACCTGGAGGGCGAGGCCCCGGCCGACGACTGGTGCCCGGTCGCCGCCCACGGCGACGAGCCGGTGCTGGCCGTCCGCGACGGCGCCGTCCTCGCCGCCCGGCTGGCCCGGCCCTCGGACACGCTCGCCGTGCCGTCCGGCCGGGAGGCCTGGCGCCTGGACACCCTCGGTCCCGGGACGCTGGAGAACCTCGCCCTGGTCCCCGCGCCGGACGCCGACCGGCCGCTCGGCCCCGGCGAGGTGCGGGTCGCCGTCCGCGCCGGCGGCGTGAACTTCCGCGACGTGCTGCTCGCGCTCGGCATGTACCCGGAGCGCGCGCCGATGGGCGCCGAGGCGTCCGGCGTGGTGGTCGGGACCGGCCCCGGCGTCACCGACCTCGCCCCCGGCGACCGGGTGTTCGGCTTCTTCTCCGGCGGCATCGCCGCCACCGCGGTCACGGCCCGCGACCTGCTGGCCCGCATCCCCGCCGGCTGGACCTTCGCCCGGGCCGCCGCCGTCCCGCTGGTGTTCGCGACGGCCTACTACGGGCTGCGCGACCTGGCCGACGTCCGGCCCGGCGAGTCCGTGCTGGTGCACGCCGCCGCCGGGGGCGTCGGCATGGCCGCCGTCCAGCTCGGCCGGCACCTGGGCCTCGACGTCTACGGCACGGCCAGCGCCGGCAAGTGGGACGTGCTGCGCGCCCAGGGCCTCGACGACACCCGCATCGCCTCCTCCCGCGACCTGGACTTCGAGGAGTCCTTCCGGGCCGCCACCGGCGGACGCGGCGTGGACGTCGTGCTCAACGCGCTGGCCGGCGAGTTCGTCGACGCCTCGCTGCGCCTGCTCGCGCCTGGCGGCCGCTTCCTGGAGATGGGCAAGGCCGACGTCCGCACCGACCTCCCGCGCGAGGACGTCCGCTACCGCGCCTTCGACCTCGGCGAGGCCGGACCGGTGCGGATGGGCGAGATCCTCGCCGAGGTCATCGCCCTGTTCGACGCCGGCGCGCTGCACGACCTGCCGACCACGGCCTGGGACGTGCGCAACGCCGTCGAGGCCTTCCGGCACATCGGCCAGGCCCGGCACATCGGCAAGAACGTCCTCACCGTCCCGGCGCCGCTCGACCCCGAGGGCACCGTCCTGATCACCGGTGGCACCGGCACCCTGGGCGGGCTGCTGGCCCGCCACCTGGCCGCCGAGCACGGCGTACGGCACCTGCTCCTGCTGAGCCGTCAGGGCCCGGCCGCCGCCGGCGCCGCGGAGCTGGTCGCCGACCTGCGGGAACTGGGCGCCGAGGCGACCCTCGCGGCCTGCGACGCCGCCGACCGCGAGGCGCTGGCCGCGGTGCTCGCCGCGATCCCCGCCGAGCACCCGCTCACCGGCGTCGTGCACACCGCGGGCGTCCTGGACGACGGCGTGTTCGGCGCGCTCACCCCGGCCCGGCTCGACGCCGTGCTGCGCCCCAAGGTGGACGCGGCCGTCAACCTGCACGAGCTCACCGCCGACGCCGACCTGGCCGCGTTCGTGCTCTACTCCTCCGCCGCGGGGACCTTCGGCACCGGCGGCCAGGCCAACTACGCGGCCGCGAACGCCTTCCTGGACGCCCTCGCCGCGCACCGCCGGGCGCACGGCCTGCCCGCGCAGTCGCTCGGCTGGGGCCTGTGGGCGAAGGCCAGCGCCCTCACCGGGCACCTCGCCGAGGGTTCCACCGTGACCAGCGGCGACCGGCTCTCCGGCACGCTGACCGCCGAACTCGGACTGGCCCTCCACGATCGCGCGGCCGCCCTGCCCGCCGCGCACCTGCTGCCGGTCCCGCTCGACCTCGCGGCCGCCCGCGCCTCGGGCGCCGAGCCGCCGTCCCTGCTGCGCGGCCTGGTCCGCCCCACCCTGCGGCACGCCGCCGACGGCCCGGCGACGGGCGGGCAGGCCACGCTGGAACGCCGGCTCCGGGGCCTGGAGGACGGCGAGCGGCGGCAACTGCTGCTCGACCTGGTCCGGACGAACACGGCCACCGTGCTCGGCCACGCGGGTGCCGAGGCGGTCGGGCCGCAGCAGGCGTTCAAGGACCTCGGCGTCGACTCGCTGGCCGCGGTGGAACTGCGCAACCGGCTGAACACCGCCACCGGGCGGCGGCTGCCCGCCACCCTGGTGTTCGACTACCCGACGGCCGCGGCCCTCGCGGACTTCCTCGCCACCCTGCTGCTCGGGGCGGCAGAGGAGGCCGACCGGCCCCGCGCGACGGCTGCCGTCGCCGACCCCGGCGAGCCGATCGCCATCGTCGGCATGTCCTGCCGCTTCCCCGGCCACGTGGCCTCCCCGGCCGACCTGTGGCGACTGGTCTCCACGGGCGGGGACGGGATCGTGCGGTTCCCGCCCGACCGCGGCTGGGACCTCACCGGGCAGTCCGGCGCCTACGCCACCCTCGGGGGCTTCGTCGACGGCGTCGCGGACTTCGACGCCGGCCTGTTCGGGATCTCGCCGCGCGAGGCGCTGGCGATGGACCCGCAGCAGCGGCTGCTGCTGGAGGCCTCCTGGGAGGCCTTCGAATCCGCCGGCCTCGATCCCCGGGCGCTCAAGGGCGAGCCGATCGGCGTCTTCGCCGGCGCCGCGCCCTCCTACTACGGCGTCGACGTGGACCTGCCCCAGGACACCGAGGGGCACCGGCTGACCGGTGGCGCGACCAGCGTCCTGTCCGGCCGGGTGGCGTACGCGTTCGGGCTGGAGGGCCCGGCGATGACCGTGGACACGGCCTGCTCGTCCTCGCTGGTCGCGCTGCACCTCGCGGCGCAGGCGCTGCGTTCCGGCGAGTGCGACCTGGCCCTCGCGAGCGGGGTGACGGTGATGACCGGCTCCGGAGTGTTCACCGAGTTCGCCCGGCAGGGCGGGCTGGCGGCGGACGGCCGCTGCAAGCCCTTCGCGGCCGGCGCGGACGGTACGGGCTGGGGCGAGGGCGTCGGCGTGCTGGTGGTCGAGCGGCTGTCGGACGCCCGGCGGCTCGGGCACCAGGTGCTGGCGGTGGTGCGGGGCAGCGCGGTCAACCAGGACGGCGCGTCCAACGGTCTGACCGCGCCGAACGGTCCGGCTCAGCAGCGGGTGATCCGGCAGGCCCTGGCGAGCGCCGGGCTGACGGCCGCCGAGGTGGACGCCGTCGAGGCGCACGGCACCGGCACCAGCCTGGGCGACCCGATCGAGGCGCAGGCGCTGCTCGCCACCTACGGCCAGGGCCGCGGTGACGAGCCGCTGTGGCTGGGCTCGATCAAGTCCAACATCGGCCACACCCAGGCGGCGGCCGGCGTGGCGGGCGTCATCAAGATGGTGCAGGCGCTGCGGCACGGCGTGCTCCCGGCGACGTTGCACGCGGAGCAGCGGACCTCCGAGGTGGACTGGTCGGCGGGCGCGGTCGAGCTGCTCACCGAGGCCCGGCCGTGGCCGGAGGCCGGTCGCCCGCGTCGCGCGGGTGTGTCCTCCTTCGGGATCAGCGGCACCAACGCCCACGTGATCCTGGAGGCGGCTCCGGCGGTGGTGGTCGAGGAGACGGAGACCACCCAGGGCGTGCTGCCCTGGCTCGTGTCGGGACGCTCGGCCGGCGCGCTGGCGGCGCAGGCCGGGCGGATGGCCGAATTCCTCGGCAGGGAGCCGGAGTTCGCGCCGGTGGAGGTGGCGGGGACGCTGCTCTCCCGGGCCGTGCTGGAGCACCGTGCGGTGGTGTTCGGCGACGACAGGGCGGCACTGCTGGACGGTCTGGCCGCGCTGGCGGACGGGCGCTCCTCGGGCGGGGTCGTCTCCGGGATCGCGACCGAGGGCCGGACGGCGTTCCTGTTCACCGGTCAGGGCGCGCAGCGGGTCGGCATGGGCCGGGACCTGTACGAGGCGTTCCCCGCCTTCGCGGAGGCCTTCGACGCGGTCTGCGCGGAGTTCGACCTGCTGCTGGACCGGCCGGTGAAGGACGTGGTGTTCGAGGGCGTCGAGGATCTGGACCGTACGGTGTGGGCGCAGGCCGGGCTGTTCGCGGTCGAGGCGGCGTCGTTCCGGCTGCTCGAATCCTGGGGCGTGGCACCGGAGTTCCTGCTCGGGCACTCGATCGGTGAGATCGCGGCCGCCCATGTGGCGGGCGTGTTCTCGCTCGCCGACGCGTGCGCCCTGGTGGCCGCGCGCGGCCGGCTGATGCAGGCGCTGCCCGAGGGCGGAGCGATGCTGGCGGTGCAGGCCACCGAGCCCGAGGTCTGCGAGGCGATCGGCGACCGCCTGGACGTCGCGGCCGTCAACGGCCCGACCTCGGTGGTGGTTTCGGGTCCGGTCGAAACGATCGAGGAGTACGCCGCGCGCTGGAAGGCCGAGGGCCGCAAGACCAGCCGGCTGACCGTCTCGCACGCCTTCCACTCGGCCCTGATGGAGCCGATGCTCGAAGAATTCGCCGCCGTCCTCGCGGAGTTGACCTTCAACGAGCCGCGCATCCCGATCGTCTCCAACCTGACCGGCGGGATCGCCGAGCCCGGCCTGCTCACCACCCCCGACTACTGGGTCCGCCAGGTCCGGGAGGCCGTCCGCTTCGCCGACGGCGTCGAGGCCCTGCACCGCGAGGGCGTGACCCGTCTCGTCGAGCTGGGCCCGGACGGTGTGCTGACCGCGCTCGCCGCGCAGAGCGCGCCCGACGCGGTCGGCGTGCCGCTGCTGCGCAAGGACCGGGACGGCCGCGAGACCGTCCTGACCGCGCTGGCCGTGCTCTGGACGGCTGGTGACGCGATCGACTGGTCCGCGCTGCTGCCCACGGCCCGTCACCTTCCGCTGCCGACCTACGCCTTCCAACGGGACCGCTACTGGCCGGACCCGGCCCAGGCCCCGGCCGGCAAGCCGCAGGACGCCGACCCGGCGGACCCGGCGGAGGCCGGGTTCTGGGCCGCCGTGGAGCGCGGCGACCTGGCGGAGCTGGCCGACACGCTGGACCTCGGCCCGCAGGCGCTGGACCCGGTCGTGCCCGCGCTCGCCGCGTGGCGGACCCGGCGTCGCCGGGACGCGACGATCGACGGCTGGCGCTACCGCGTCGACTGGACGCCGCTGACCGGCCTGCCCGCCACGGGGCTGCTGGACGGCGGCTGGCTGGTCGTCGCGGCGCAGGACTCCGAGCTGACCGAGTGGGCCACCGCCGCGCTCCGCTCCGCCGGGGCCGAGGTCACCGTCGTGGTCGACCCGGGCACCGGCCGGGACGCGCTGGCCGCCCGGCTCGCCGAGGCGGCCGGAGCGGCGGGTGAGGTCTCCGGCGTCCTGTCGCTGACCGCCGCCGTCGGCTCCGCGCTGCCCGGATCGGCGCTGCCCGAGGGCACCGCCGCCACCGTGGCCCTGCTCCAGGCGCTCGGCCGCGCGGGGATCGGGGCGCCGCTCTGGGTGGCCACCCGGGGCGCCGTCCGCACCGGCGGGGACGATCCGCTGGACAGCCCGGCCCAGGCGTCGGTCTGGGGCCTCGGCCGGGTGGCCGCGCTGGAGGACCCGGAGCGCTGGGGCGGCCTGGTCGACCTGCCGGTCACCGTGGACGCCCGTGCCGGCGACCTGCTGACCGTCCTGCTCGGCGAGGCCCCCGGCGAGGACCAGGTCGCGATCCGCGGGACGGGCCTGCTGGCCCGCCGACTGGTGCGCGCCCCGCTGGACACCGCCGTTCCGGCGCCCGAGGGCTGGCGGCCCACCGGAACGGTCCTGGTGACCGGCGGGCTGGGCGCGCTCGGCGCCGACTCCGCCCGGTGGCTGGCCCGGCGCGGCGCCGCGCACCTGGTGCTGCTCGGCCGGCGCGGGGCGGACACCCCCGGCGCGCGGGAGCTCGCGGCCGAACTGGCCGGGTACGGCAGCCGGGTCACCCTCGCCGCGTGCGACGTGGCCGACCGCGACGCCCTGGCCCGCGTGCTGGCCGCCGTGCCGCGGGACCTGCCGCTGACCGCCGTGCTGCACGCCGCCGGGGTCGACGGCCTGGGCCGGCTGGACGAGGCCGACGCCGACGGGCTCGACGCGGTGCTGGCCGCGAAGCTCGGGGGAGCGGTGCACCTGCACGAGCTGACCGCCGGGCTCGACCTGGAGCAGTTCGTCGTCTTCTCCTCGATCGCCGCGGTCTGGGGCGGCGGCGGACAGGGCGCGTACGCGGCGGGCAACGCCTTCCTGGACGCCCTGGTGGAGCACCGCCGGGCCCGCGGCCTGGCCGGCACCTCGGTGGCCTGGGGAGCGTGGGCGGGCGCCGGACTGGCCGTCAGCGGGGACACCGGCGGCCTGCTGCGCCGCGGCGTCACCCCGATGGATCCCGAACTCGGCGTTCAGGCCCTCGCCCAGGCCGTCGACCGGGCGGAGAGCGGTCTGACCGTGGCCGACGTGGACTGGGAGGTCTTCGGCGCGGCGTTCACCTCCGCCCGGCCCAGCCCGCTGCTGCACGAACTGCTGGACGAGCCGGCGGCGGCCGCGGGCGCGGAGCCGGCCGCGACGGGAGACGCCGACGAGGCGTCCGCCCTCGCCGCCCGGCTGGCGGCGGCGCCGCCGCGCCGGCGCCCGCAGATCCTGGTCGACGTGGTGCGGGCCGAGGCGGCCACCGTGCTGCGCTACCAGGACGGCCGCTCCGTCGCGGCCGGCCAGGCGTTCAAGGACCTCGGCTTCGACTCCTTGACCGCGGTCGAGCTGCGCAACCGGCTGAGCCGGGTGACCGGCCTGCGCCTGCCGCCGAGCCTGGTGTTCAACCACCGCACCCCCCAGCGGGTGGCCGCCTTCCTCGGCGAGGAGCTGGGCGTCCTGGTCGAGGAGCGGCCCGCCGGCCCGGACGAGGCGGCGGTCCGCGCGACGCTGGCGGCCATCCCGATCGAGCGGCTGCGGGAGGCCGGACTGATGGACACCCTGCTGAGCCTGGCGGACCCGGCGCCGTCGGGCACACCCGGGACACCCGACCGGCCCGACGGCCCGGACCAGCCGGACGGTCCGGACGTGCCGGTCGGGTCGGACGACCTTGATGATCTGGACGACCTGGACGATCTGGACGCCGACGCGCTGATCGAGATGGCCCTGAACACCGAACGAGACGACGCCTGAGCCATGGAGAAATCGATGAACACCCGCGGTGACAAGGCGGTCGAAGCACTTCGGGCCTCCCTCAAGGAGGTCGAGCGCCTGCGCAGGCAGAACCGGGAGATCCAGGCGGCCGCCCGCGAGCCGATCGCGATCGTCGCGCTGGGCTGCCGGCTGCCGGGCGGCGTCACCGGCCCGGAGGACCTGTGGCGGCTGGTCGCGGACGGCACCGACGCGATCGGCGGGTTCCCGACCGACCGCGGCTGGGAGGAGTCCTTCCCCGGCAGTCGTGATTACGCCCGCCGGGGCGGCTTCCTCGGCGACGCGACCGGGTTCGACGCCGAGCTGTTCGGCATCAACCCGCGCGAGGCGCTGGCGATGGACCCGCAGCAGCGGCTGCTGCTGGAGGTCGCCTGGGAGACCTTCGAACGGGCGGGCATCGATCCCCAGTCGGTGGCCGGCACGGCGACCGGCGTCTTCGTCGGCGCCTCCCCGTCCGGCTACGACGGAGCCGGCCGGCTCCCGGAGAACACCGCGGGATACCACCTGACCGGCACCGCGAGCGGGGTGCTCTCCGGCCGGCTCTCGTACGTCTTCGGGCTGGAGGGCCCGGCGGTCACTGTGGACACCGCGTGCTCCTCCGCGCTGGTGGCGCTGCACCTGGCGGTCCAGTCGCTGCGCCAGGGAGAGTGCGGCCTGGCGCTGGTCGGCGGCGTCGCGGTGATCAGCACCCCGGCCGCCTTCGCCGAGTTCGGCAAGCAGGGCGGCCTGGCCGCCGACGGCCGCTGCAAGTCCTTCGCGGCGGCGGCGGACGGCACCGGCTGGTCCGAGGGCGTCGGCGTCCTGCTGCTGGAGCGGCTCTCCGACGCCCGCCGCAACGGGCACGAGGTGCTGGCGGTGGTCCGGGGCAGCGCGGTCAACCAGGACGGTGCGTCCAACGGTCTGACGGCGCCGAACGGTCCCTCGCAGGAGCGGGTGATCCGGCAGGCGCTGGCCAACGCCCGGCTGGAGGCGGCCGACGTGGACGCCGTGGAGGCGCACGGCACCGGCACCCGCCTCGGCGACCCGATCGAGGCCGAGGCGCTGCAGGCCGTCTACGGCCGGGGCCGCGCGGCCGACCGGCCGCTGCTGCTCGGCTCGCTGAAGTCCAACGTCGGCCACACCCAGGCCGCGGCCGGCGCGGTCGGCGTGATCAAGAGCGTGCTGGCGCTGCGCAACGGCGTGCTCCCGGCCACCCTGCACGTGGACGCGCCCACCCCGCACGTCGAGTGGACGGGCGGCGGCGTCGAGCTGCTGACCGAGGCCCGGCCCTGGCCGCAGGCGGAGCGGACCCGGCGGATCGGCGTCTCCGCATTCGGCGTCAGCGGTACCAACGCCCATGTGCTCATCGAGGAGAGCCCGGCCGTGGCCGAGGCCGAGCCGCGGACGGAGCCGGAGGCGCCCGGGCAGGGCGTCCGCCCGGTGGCGTGGCCGGTGTCGGCGCAGAGCGCGCAGGCGCTGCGGGGCCAGGCGGCGCGGCTGGCCGAGCGGTTCGGGCCGGACGTGGACGCGGGCGACGCGGCGTGGTCCCTGGCGACGACCCGGGCCGCGCTGGCCCACCGCGCGGTGGTGCTGGGCACCGGTGGCCGTGAGGGGCTGCTGGACGGCCTCGGCGCGCTGGCGGACGGGCGTCCGACGGGCGGCGTGGTCGCGGGTGTCGCGGTGGAGGGGCGGACGGCGTTCCTGTTCACCGGGCAGGGTGCGCAGCGGGTCGGCATGGGCCGGGACCTCTACGAGGCTTTCCCCGCCTTCGCGGCAGCGTTCGACGCGGTCTGCGCGGAGCTGGACGCGAGGCTCGGGCGGTCGGTGCGCGAGGTCGTCCTCGACGGCGTCGAGGACCTGGACCGGACGGTGTGGGCGCAGGCCGGGCTGTTCGCGGTCGAGGTGGCGTCCTTCCGGCTGCTGGAGTCCTGGGGCGTGGTCCCCGACTTCCTGCTCGGCCACTCGATCGGTGAGATCGCCGCCGCCCATGTGGCGGGCGTGTTCTCGCTGGCCGACGCGTGCGCCCTGGTGGCGGCGCGCGGGCGGTTGATGGACGCGCTGCCGAGCGGCGGCGCGATGCTGGCGGTCCAGGCCGCCGAGGCCGAGGTCCGCGACGCGATCGGCGACCGCCTGGACGTCGCGGCCGTCAACGGCCCGACCTCCGTGGTGGTCTCCGGGCCGGCGGACGCGGTCGAGGAGTTCGCGGCCCGTTGGAAGGCCGAGGGTCGCAAGACCAGCCGGCTGACGGTCTCGCACGCCTTCCACTCGGCGCTGATGGAGCCGATGCTCGCCGAATTCTCGTCCGTGCTAGCGAAGTTGACCTTCGCCGAGCCGCAGATCCCGGTCGTGTCGAACCTGACCGGCGGCCTCGCCGATCCCGGCCTGCTCGCCACCCCCGACTACTGGGTGCGTCAGGTCCGTGAGGCCGTCCGCTTCGCCGACGGCGTCGACGCCCTGCACCGCGAGGGCGTCACCCGGTTCGTGGAGCTGGGCCCGGACGCCGTGCTGTCGGGTCTTGTCGGGCAGCAGGCGGCCGAGGGCGTGGTCGCCCCGCTGATGCGCCGTGACCGCGCGGAGTCCGAGACCGCGCTGACCGCGCTCGCCACCCTGTGGACGACCGGCGCCGAACTCGACTGGCGGTCCGTGCTGTCGGCCGGGCGCCGCCTCGACCTGCCGACGTACGCCTTCCAGCGCGAGCGCTACTGGCCCGACGTCCTGCTCGACGCGCCCGGCTCGGCCGAGGACGCCCGCTTCTGGGCGGCCGTGGAGCGCGCCGACGTCCCGGAACTGGCCGCCACCCTGCGGCTGTCGGACACCCCGGAGGTGCTGGACGGCGTCGTCCCGGCGCTCTCCGCGTGGCGGCGCTCGCGCCGCCAGGAGGCGGTGGTCGACTCCTGGCGCTACCGGGTGGAGTGGCAGCCGCTGCCGCTGCCGGACGCCGCCGGGCCGAACGGCACCTGGCTGCTCGCCACCGCTGACGAGTCCGCGGCCGCCGAGGACGTGGCCGCCGCGCTGCTGGCCGCCGGTGCGCGGGTCACCCGGCTGCCGCTGACCGGGGACCGGCCCGCCCTCGCCGGGCGGCTGGCCGCGGAGGACTTCGCCGGCGTGGTGTTCGTGGCCGGTTCGGCCGCCGCGGGCCTTCCGGTGCCCGCCGACCTCGGCGCCCTGCTGCTGCTGGTCCAGGCACTCGGGGACGCGGGCTCGCAGGCTCCGCTCTGGTGCCTGACCCGGGGCGCGGTGTCGACCGGGGACGAGGACCGGTCGCCGTCCCCCGAGCAGTCCCTGCTGTGGGGCCTCGGCCGGGTCGCGGCGCTCGAACACCCCGGCCGCTGGGGCGGGTTGGTCGACCTGCCGGAGACCGTCACCGCCGAGGAGGGCCGCCGGCTGGCGGCGCTGCTCGCGGGTGCGGGCGGGGAGGACCAGCTGGCCCTGCGCGGGGCGCGGGTGCTCGGCCGTCGGGTGGTCCGGGCACCGCTGCCCGGGGCCCCCGCGGCGGAGTGGAGCACCGACGGCACCGTCCTGATCACCGGCGGCACGGGCGCCCTCGGCGGGGACGTGGCGCGCTGGCTGGCCGGGCGGGGCGTGCCGCACCTGCTGCTGACCAGCCGCCGCGGCCCGGCCGCGCCGGGAGCGGACGAGCTGGTGGCCGAACTGACCGCGCTGGGCACCCGGGTGACCGTCGCCGCCTGCGACGTGACCGACCGGGAGGCGCTGTCCGGGCTGCTGGCCGGGATCCCGGCCGAGCACCCGCTGAGCGGCGTGGTGCACACCGCCGGGGTCGGCGCGCCGGGCCCGTTGATGGAGACCGACGCCGAGGCCGTCGCCGAGGTGATCGGCGGCAAGGCCGCCGGGGCCGCGCTCCTGGACGAACTGGCCGGGGACGTCGACCTGTTCGTGGTCTTCTCCTCCATCGCCGCCACCTGGGGCAGCGGCGGCCAGGGCGCCTACGCGGCCGGGAATGCCTTCCTGGACGCGCTGGTGGAGGCCCGGCGGGCCCGCGGCCTGGCCGGGACCTCGGTCGCCTGGGGCCCGTGGGCCGAGGCCGGCATGGCCGCGGACGCCGGCTTCGAGGACTACCTGCGCCGCCGCGGCCTGTCCGCGCTGGACCGTACGGCGGCGATCCGGGCGCTGGCCGGGGTCGTCGACCGGGACGAGGGCTGCGTGGCCGTCGCGGACGTCGACTGGGAGCGGTTCGGGCCCGCCTTCGTCTCCGGCCGGCCCAGCCCGCTGCTGAGCGGCCTGGCCGACCGGGACGACGCGGCCGGGGACACCGGATCGTCCGCCCCCTCCTCGGAGTTGCGGGACTCGCTCGCCGCCGCGCCCGAGGGGGAGCGGTCCCGGCTGCTGCTGGAGGTGGTCCGGGACCGCACCGCGCTGGTGCTGGGACGCCCGTCGACCGAGGCGGTGGCGCCGCGACGCGCCTTCCGCGACCTGGGCTTCGACTCGCTGACCGCCGTGGAGCTGCGCAACCGGCTCGGCGCGGAGACCGGCCTGAAGCTGGCGGCGACGCTGGTCTTCGACCACCCGACGCCGGCCGCGCTGACCGAGTACCTGCTCGGCGAGCTGTTCGGCACCCCCGACGAGGCCCGGCCGGCGCGCCCGGTGGCGGCCGCGGCGGACGACGAGCCGATCGCGATCGTCGGCATGAGCTGCCGTTACCCGGGCGGGGTCCGCTCGGCCGAGCAGCTGTGGGCGATGGTCACCGAGGGCCGGGACGGTGTCACCGGATTCCCCACCGACCGCGGCTGGCCCGAGGGCGGCGGCTACGTCCGGCGCGGCGGCTTCGTCGAGGACGCCACCGACTTCGACGCCGGCATGTTCGGCATCTCGCCGCGCGAGGCCCTCGCGATGGACCCGCAGCAGCGCCTGGTGCTGGAGACGGCCTGGGAGGCGTTCGAGAACGCCGGCATCGACCCGTACTCGCTCGGCCACTCGTCCACCGGCGTGGTGATCGGCGCCTCCGCCTCCGGCTACGGCCTCGGCATGGAGATGCCCGCCAACGTCGAGGGCCACCTGCTCACCGGCACCGTCAGCAGCGTGCTGTCCGGCCGGATCGCGTACACCTTCGGCCTGGAGGGCCCCGCGGTCACCGTGGACACGGCCTGCTCCTCCTCGCTGGTCGCCCTGCACCTGGCCGCCCAGTCGCTGCGCCGCGGCGAGTGCGAGCTGGCGCTCGCCGGCGGTGTCGCCGTGATGGTCTCCCCGGGGGTGTTCGCCGAGTTCGACAAGCAGAACGGCCTGGCGGCCGACGGCCGGTGCAAGGCCTTCGCGGCCGCCGCCGACGGCACCTCCTGGGCCGAGGGCGTCGGCATCCTGGTGCTGGAGCGGCTGTCCGAGGCGCGCCGCAACGGCCACCAGGTGCTCGCGGTGATCCGCGGCAGCGCCATCAACCAGGACGGCGCCTCCAACGGCCTCGCCGCGCCCAACGGCCCCGCCCAGCAGCGGGTGATCCGGCAGGCCCTGGCCAACGCCGGACTGACCGCAGCCGAGGTGGACGCCGTCGAGGCGCACGGCACCGGCACCCGGCTCGGCGACCCGATCGAGGCGCAGGCACTGCTCGCGACCTACGGCCAGGAGCGCGCCGGTGAGCCGCTCTGGCTCGGCTCGGTGAAGACCAACATCGGCCACGCCCAGGCCGCCGCCGGCGTGGCGGGTGTGATCAAGATGGTGCAGGCGCTGCGCAACGGCCTGCTGCCCGCGACCCTGCACGTGGACGCGCCGTCCCCGCACGTGGACTGGTCGGCCGGGGCGGTGGAGCTGCTCACCGAGGCCCGGCCGTGGCCGGAGCTCGACCGGCCGCGCCGGGCGGCGGTGTCCTCCTTCGGGATCAGCGGCACCAACGCCCACGTCATCCTGGAGTCCGTGCCGGTCGTCGGGACCGTGGAGCCCGAGGCCGCCGAGGGCCCCCAGCCCTGGCTGCTGTCGGGCCGCACCCCGGCCGCGCTCACCGAACAGGCCGAGCGGCTGCGGGAGTTCGCGGCCGGGCGCCCCGAGCTCGCGGGGCCGGAGGTGGCCCGCTCGCTGCTGTCCCGGGCCGCCCTGGAGCACCGCGCCGTGGTGCTGGGCGCCGACCGGGCCGCCCTGCTGGACGGCCTGGGCACCCTCGACGGCGAGGGCGTCGTGAAGGGCCGGGCGGTTCCCGGCGACGTGGTGTTCGTCTTCCCGGGCCAGGGTTCGCAGTGGCTCGGCATGGGGCGTGAACTGGCCGCCGCCGCACCGGTGTTCGCGGCCCGGCTGGCCGAGTGCGAGGCGGCGCTGGCGCCGTACACCGACTGGTCGCTCACCGAGGCCCTGGACGACGAGGAGCTGCTGTCCCGGGTGGACGTGGTCCAGCCGGTGCTGTGGGCCGTGATGGTGTCGCTGGCCGAGGTGTGGCGGGCGCACGGTGTGGAGCCCTCGGCCGTGATCGGCCACTCGCAGGGCGAGATCGCCGCGGCCGTGGTCGCGGGTGCGCTGTCCGTCGAGGACGGCGCCAAGGTGGTCGCGCTGCGCAGCCGGGCGCTGATCGAACTCGCCGGTGACGGCGGCATGGTGTCGCTGGCGGTCGGCCAGGAGACCGCCGAGGGGCTGATCGCCGGCTTCGACGGCCGGATCTCGGTGGCCGCGTTCAACGGGCCGTCGTCGACGGTGGTCTCGGGCGAACCGGACGCGCTGGACGCGCTGATGGCGCTCTGCGAGGAGCGGGAGGTGCGGGCCCGCCGGATCCCGGTGGACTACGCCTCGCACTCCGCCCAGGTGGAGCGGGTCCGTGAACGGGTCCTGACGGAGCTGGCCGGGATCAGCCCGACCACCTCCCAGGTCCCGCTCTACTCGACGCTGACCGGTGAGCCGATCGACACCGCGCGGATGGACGCCGGGTACTGGTACGACAACCTGCGCTCCACCGTCCTGTTCGAGCAGGCCACCCGCGCCCTGCTGGCCGACGGCCGCTCGGTGTTCGTCGAGTGCAGCCCCCACCCGGTGCTGACCGTCGGCGTGCAGGAGAGCGCCGACGCCGCCGGCGCCGACGCGGCCGCGCTGGGCACGCTGCGGCGCGACCGGGGCGGCCCCGAGCAGCTGCTGACGGCCCTGGCCGAGGCCTGGACCGCCGGGGCGTCCGTCGACTTCACCCCGGTCGTGCCCGCGGGCCGCCGGGTCGAGCTGCCCAGCTACGCCTTCCAGCGGGAGCGGTACTGGCCGCGGGCCGTGGTCGCCGCCGGCGACCTGAGCACGGTCGGCCAGGTCGTCACCGAGCACGCCCTGCTGGGCGCCGCCGTCCCGCTGCCCGGCGGAGCCCTGGTCCTGACCGGACGGCTGAGCGCGGCCGGCCAGGACTGGCTGGCCGACCACGCGGTGCACGGCGACGTGCTGGTGCCGGGCACCGCCTTCGTGGAGATGGCGCTGGCCGCCGGTGAGCGGGCCGACTGCGCCCTGCTGTCCGAACTGGTGCTCCAGGCGCCGCTGGTGCTGCCCGCCCAGGGCGGCGTCGCGGTCCAGGTGAGCGTGGGCACCGCCGACGACACCGGCTGCCGGACCTTCGAGGTGTTCTCCCGCCCGGACGCCGCCGGCACCGAGCTGGTCCGCCACGCCACCGGCGTCCTCGCCCCGGCCGCCACCGCCCCGCAGGACGGCCCCGACCTCGCGGTCTGGCCGCCCGTCGGGGCCCGGCCGGTCGAGGTCGAGGGCTTCTACCAGGCGCTCACCGAGGCCGGCTACGGCTACGGCCCCGCCTTCCAGGGCCTGCGCGCCGCCTGGCGAGACGGCAGCACCGTCTACGCCGAGGTCGCCCTGCCCCAGGACGTCCGGGCCGAGGGCTTCGGCATGCACCCCGCACTGCTGGACGCCGCCCTGCACGCCATCGGCCTCGCCGCCGACCCCGCCACCGGCACCCGGCTGCCGTTCTCCTTCGACGGCGTCCACCTCCGGGCCACCGGGGCCACCGTGCTCCGGGTCGCGCTGACCGTCCGCGCGGACGGAGCCGCCCTGCACGCCGCCGACCCCACCGGCGCGCCGGTGATCGACATCGCCTCGCTGACCCTGCGCGAGGTCGCCGCCGCGACGCTGCGGCGGGCCGGCGAACGCGCCGTCCACGACGCCCTGTTCACCGTCGACTGGACCCCGCTGGCGCAGCCGGCCCCGGCCCGGCCCGACACCTCGCACTGGCGGGGGATCGACGCCGTCGAGGACGGCGCGACGCCCCCGGTGGTCGTGCTGACCCTGCCGCCCGCCGCATCCGACGACGGAACGGCCCTGGCCGTCCGCCGGACCACCACCGAAGTCCTGCGCACCGTCCAGGAGTTCCTCGCCGCCGACCGCTTCGCCGACACCCGGCTGGTGGTCGTCACCCGCGGCGCCGTCCCGGCCGCCCCCGGGCAGCCGGTGACCGACCTGGCCGGCGCGGCCGTGTGGGGCCTGCTGCGCTCCGCCCAGTCGGAGCACCCCGGCCGCGTGCTGCTGCTGGACCGCGACCCGGCCGGCCAGGACGCCGACTGGCAGGCCTGGGCCACCGTCCAGGACGAACCGCAGCTCGCCCTGCGCGAGGGCGGGGCCCGCGCCCCCCGGCTCGTCCGGCAGAGCGCCGCCCACGGCCTCACCGCCCCCGACGGGCCCGGCGCCTGGCGCCTGGACGTCACCGAGGAGGGCACCCTGGAGGCCCTCGCCCTGGTGCCCGCCGCCGAGGCCGACGCCCCGCTGGGCGCCGACCAGGTGCGGATCGGCGTCCGCGCGGCCGGTGTGAACTTCCGCGACGTGCTGCTCGCGCTCGGCATGTACCCCGACCGGGCCGTGATGGGCGCCGAGGCCGCCGGTGTGGTGACCGAGGTCGGCGCCGAGGTCACCGATCTGGCCGTCGGCGACCGGGTGTTCGGCCACTTCGACGGCGGCGGCCTCGCCGACCGGGCGGTCACCGACCGGCGGCTGCTGGCCCGGATCCCGGCCGGCTGGACCTTCACCGAGGCCGCCTCGGTGCCCGTCGCCTTCCTGACCGCGTACTACGGGCTGGTGGACGTGGCCGCCGCCCGGCCGGGGGAGTCGGTGCTGGTGCACGCGGCGGCCGGTGGCGTCGGCATGGCCGCCGTCCAACTGGCCCGCCACCTGGGGCTGGAGGTGTACGGCACCGCCAACCCCGGCAAGTGGGACGCGCTGCGCGCCGCCGGTCTGGACGACGCCCACATCGCCTCCTCCCGCGACCTCGCCTTCGAGGAGTCCTTCCGTACCGCCACCGGCGGACGCGGCGTGGACGTGGTACTCAACTCGCTGGCCGGCGAGTTCACGGACGCCTCACTGCGGCTGCTCGCCGAGGGCGGGCGCTTCGCCGACATGGGCAAGGCCGACCCGCGCGACGCCGAGCAGGTCGCCACCGACCACGGCGTGCGCTACCGGGCGTTCAACCCCGCGGAGGCGGGCCCGGAGCGGGTCCGGGAGATCACGGCGGAGATCATCGGCCTGTTCGAGTCCGGTGCGCTGCGGCTGCTGCCGATCACCGCGTGGGACGTCCGCGAGGCGCCCGCGGTGTTCCGGCACATCAGCCAGGCCAAGCACGTCGGCAAGAACGTGGTCACCGTCCCGGCGCCGCTCGACCCCGAGGGCACCGTCCTGATCACCGGCGGCACCGGCACCCTGGGCGGGCTGCTGGCCCGCCACCTGGTCGCCGAGCACGGCGTGCGGCACCTGCTGCTGCTCAGCCGGCGCGGCGCCGACGGCCCGGGCGCGGCCGAACTCGCCGACGAGCTGCGGGACCTGGGCGCCGACACGACCCTCGCGGCCTGCGACGCCGCCGACCGCGAGGCGCTGGCCGCGGTGCTCGCCGCGATCCCCGCCGAGCACCCGCTCACCGGCGTCATCCACGCGGCCGGCACCCTGGACGACGGCGTGTTCGACGCGATGACCCCCGAGCGGGTCGAGGCCGTCCTGCGGCCCAAGGTCGACGCCGCCGTCAACCTGCACGAGCTGACCGCCGACCGCGACCTCGCGATGTTCGTGCTGTACTCCTCCGCCTCCGCCACCTTCGGCACCGGCGGCCAGGCCAACTACGCGGCGGCCAACGCCTTCCTGGACGCCCTCGCCTCCCACCGGCGCGCCCTCGGGCTGCCCGCCCAGTCACTGGCCTGGGGCCTGTGGCAGGAGGCCAGCGAGATGACCAGGCACCTGAACCCGGGCGCCGACGCGCGGACCGACAAGCTCGGCACCGCCCTGGACAGCGGACAGGGCCTCGCCCTCTTCGACGCGGCCACCGCCCTGCCCGCCCCGCACCTGGTGCCGGTCGCCCTGGACCGCACCGGCGGCGGCGAGGTCCCGGCACTGCTGCGCGGCCTGATCCGGCCCGCGGTGCGCCGCGCCGCCGAGCGCGAGGCCGGCGACACCAGCACCCTGGCCGGACAGCTGCGCAACGCCTCCGCGAGCCGGCGCCGGCAGATCCTGCTCGACCTGGTCCGCGGCAACGCCGGCACCGTGCTCGGCTACGCGGACGCCGAGGCGATCGGCGCCCGGCAGGCCTTCCGCGACCTCGGCTTCGACTCGCTGACCGCGGTCGAACTGCGCAACCGGCTCAACGCCGCGACCGGCCTGCGGCTGCCCGCCACCACGGTGTTCGACCACCCGAACCCGACCGCGCTCGCCGACCACCTGGCCACCAGGCTGCTGGGCGAGAGCGCACCGGCCCCCGCCGTCGCCGCGCCGGCGCCGACGGCCGACCCCGGCGAGCCGATCGCGATCGTCGGCATGGCCTGCCGGCTGCCCGGCGGCGTCGCCTCCCCGGCCGACCTGTGGCGGCTGGTGGCCGCCGGCGAGGACGGCACCGCCGCCTTCCCGGCCGACCGCGGCTGGCCCCTCGACGTGGTGCACGGACAGGCCGCCCGGGGCGGATTCGTGGACGGCGCCACCGAGTTCGACGCCGGCCTGTTCGGGATCTCGCCGCGCGAGGCGCTGGCGATGGACCCCCAGCAGCGCCTGCTGCTGGAGACCGCCTGGGAGGCCTTCGAGGACGCCGGCATCGTGGCCGCCGACCTCGGCAACCGCTCCACCGGCGTCTTCGTCGGCGCGGCGGCGTCCCACTACGGCCTCGGCATGCAGATCCCGGACAGCGCGCTCGGCCACCTGATGACCGGCAGCGCGACCAGCATCGCCTCCGGCCGACTGGCCTACGTGTTCGGGCTGGAGGGCCCGGCCATGACGGTCGACACCGCCTGCTCCTCCTCGCTGGTGGCGCTGCACCTCGCGGTGCGGGCGCTGCGCGGCGGCGAGTGCGACCTGGCGCTGGCCGGCGGCGTGACCACCCTCGCCACGCCCGGCGTGATCACGGAGTTCGACCGGCAGGGCGGCCTGGCCTCGGACGGTCGCTGCAAGGCCTTCTCGGCCGACGCCGACGGCACCGGGATGTCCGAAGGGGTCGGCCTGCTGCTGGTCGAGCGGCTGTCGGACGCCCGTCGCAACGGGCACCAGGTGCTCGCGGTGGTGCGCGGCAGCGCGGTCAACCAGGACGGTGCGTCCAACGGCCTCACCGCGCCGAACGGGCCCGCGCAGGAGCGGGTGATCCGGCAGGCACTGGCCGACGCCCGCCTGGAGGCGGCCGAGGTGGACGCGGTGGAGGCGCACGGGACGGGGACCCGGCTCGGGGACCCGATCGAGGCGCAGGCGCTGCTGGCCACCTACGGCCAGGGCCGCGGCGACGAGCCGCTCTGGCTGGGCTCGATCAAGTCGAACATCGGGCACACCCAGGCGGCGGCCGGTGTGGCGGGCGTCATCAAGATGGTGCAGGCGATGCGGCACGGGACGCTCCCGGCCACCCTGCACGCCGAGCAGCGGACCTCCGAGGTGGACTGGTCGGAGGGCGCGGTCGAGCTGCTGACCGAGGCCCGCCCGTGGCCGGCGGCGGACCGTCCGCGCCGGGCGGGTGTGTCGTCCTTCGGGATCAGCGGCACCAACGCGCATGTGGTGCTGGAGCAGGCGCCGGCCGAGGAGATGGCGCCGGTCGGAGACGCGACCGGGCCGACGCCGTGGGTGGTGTCGGCGCAGAGCGCCGGGGCCCTGAAGGCCCAGGCGGCCCGCCTGGCAGGGGAGTTGGAGCCCGAGGCGCTGGAGTCCGGGGCCCGTCCGCAGGACGTGGCGTGGTCGCTGGCCACCGGGCGGACCGGGCTGGCCCACCGTGCGGTGGTGCTCGGCGACGACCGGGCGGCGCTGCTGGACGGCCTGGCCGCGCTGGCGGACGGCCGCCCCTCGGGCGGGGTCGTCACCGGGATCGCGACCGAGGGCCGCACGGCGTTCCTGTTCACGGGGCAGGGCGCGCAGCGGGTCGGGATGGGCCGGGAGCTGTACGAGGCCTTCCCGGTGTTCGCGGCGGCCTTCGACGCGGTCTGTGCGGAGCTGGACGGGAAGCTCGGGCGGTCGGTGCGCGAGGTCGTCCTCGACGGCGTCGAGGACCTGGACCGTACGGTGTGGGCGCAGGCCGGGCTGTTCGCGGTCGAGGTGGCCTCGTTCCGGCTGCTGGAGTCCTGGGGCGTGGTCCCGGACGTGCTGCTCGGCCACTCGATCGGTGAGGTGGCGGCCGCCCATGTGGCGGGTGTTCTCTCGCTGGCGGACGCGTGCGCCCTGGTGGCGGCGCGCGGCCGGCTGATGGACGCGCTGCCCGAGGGCGGCGCGATGCTCGCCGTCCAGGCCGCCGAGGCCGAGGTCCGCGACGCGATCGGCGACCGGCTGGATGTCGCGGCCGTCAACGGCCCGACCTCCGTGGTGGTTTCCGGACCGGTCGAAACGATCGAGGAGTACGCCGCGCGCTGGAAGGCCGAGGGCCGCAAGCTTCGCCGTCTGACCGTCTCGCACGCCTTCCACTCGGCCCTGATGGAGCCGATGCTCGCCGAATTCGCCTCCGTCCTCGCGGAGTTGACCTTCGCCGAGCCGCAGGTCCCGATCGTGTCGAACCTGACCGGCGGGATCGCCGAGCCGGGGCTGCTCGCCAGTCCCGAGTACTGGGTGCGGCAGGTCCGGGAGGCCGTCCGCTTCGCCGACGGCGTCGAGGCCCTGCACCGCGAGGGCGTGACCCGTCTCGTCGAGCTGGGCCCGGACGGTGTGCTGACCGCGCTCGCCGCGCAGAGCGCCCCGGACGTGGTCGGCGTGCCGCTGCTGCGCAAGGACCGGGACGGCCGCGAGACCGTCCTGACCGCGCTGGCCGCGCTCTGGACGGCGGGCGCCGCGATCGACTGGTCCGCGCTGCTCCCCGCCTCCCGGCGCGTGCCGCTGCCGACCTACGCCTTCCAACGCGAGCGCTACTGGCCGGAGGCGGCCGAGCCGACGAGCGTCGCGGCCGACCCGGCGGAGGCCCGGTTCTGGGCGGCGGTCGAGAACGAGGACCTGGCGGGCCTCGCCTCCACCCTGGACGCCGACCGGACGCCCGAGGGCCTGGACTCCGTCCTGCCGGTGCTCACCGCCTGGCGGCGATCGCGCCGTCAGGACGCGGTGATCGACTCCTGGCGCTACCGGGCGACCTGGAAGCCGCTCGCCGGGCTCGTCGGGACCGGCCTCTCCGGGACGTGGCTGCTGGCCGCGCCGGAGGGCTCCGGGCCCGGGGCCGCGCTGGCCGCCGCCCTGGGGGAGGCCGGCGCCGAGGTGCTCCCGTTCGACGTCGACGCCGTCCCGGCCGGGGTGGCCGGAATCGCCGGCGTCGTGGCGCTGCTTCCCTCGGACGCCCCGGTGCCCGGTGCGGTCGCGCTGCTGCGGGCGCTGGGCGGGGCGGGCGTCGACGCCCCGCTCTGGCTGGTCACCAGCGGTGCCGTGTCGATCGGCCGCTCCGACCCGCTGCGGGATCCCGTCCAGGCCCAGCTCTGGGGCCTGGGACGGGTCGCGGCGCTCGAACACCCGCAGCGCTGGGGCGGTCTGATCGACCTCCCGGCCGTCCTCGACCCGCAGTCGGCCGAGCGTGCCGTCGCCGTCCTCGGCGGCGGCACCGGCGAGGACCAGGTGGCCGTGCGCGGCGCCGGGGCCTACGGCTGCCGCCTGGCGCGCGCCGCCTCCGGTGCCGCGCCCGCCGCGCCGTGGACGCCGTCCGGTCCGGTCCTGATCACCGGCGGCACCGGCGCGCTGGGCGCGGAGACGGCCCGCTGGCTGGTCGGCCGGGGGGTGCCGAAGCTGGTGCTGACCAGCCGCCGGGGCGCGGACGCGCCGGGCGCAGCCGCGTTGGCCGCCGAGCTGACCGAGGCGGGCGCCGAGGTCGTGGTGGCCGCCTGCGCGACCACCGACCGGGAGGCGCTGGCCGCGCTGCTCGCCGAGCACAGGCCGACCGGCGTGGTGCACGCCGCCGGGGTGGGCCAGGGCGCCGCACCGCTGGCGGACACCGACGAGGCAGAGATCGCCCGGGTGCTCGACGGCAAGGCCGTCGGCGCCGAACTGCTCGACGAGCTGACCGCCGGTCTGGACCTCGATCTGTTCGTGGCCTTCTCCTCGGTCGCGGCGACCTGGGGCAGTGGTGGTCAGGGCGTCTACGCCGCGGCCAACGCCCACCTGGACGCGCTGGTGCTGCGGCGCCGGGCGCGCGGGCTGCGGGGCACGTCGGTGGCCTGGGGCCCGTGGGCGGGTGAGGGCATGGCCGCCCGGGGCGAGGCCGCCGAGCAGCTGCGCCGCCGTGGTCTGGCGGTGATGGACCCGCGGCTCGCGGTGCTGGCGCTGGCCCGCGCGGTGGACGGGGACGAGGGCTGTGTGACCGTCGCGGACGTGGACTGGCAGCGGTTCGCGCCGGCCTTCACCGCCGTGCGCACCAGCCGGCTGCTGGCGGAGCTGCCGGAGGCCGGCAGCGGGTCGGCGCCGGTGGCGGCGGTCGAGGGGGCCTCGGCCTTCCTGGACGCCTTGGCGGCGGCCGCGGCCGGGCGCCGGGAGCGGATGCTGCTGGACCTGGTCCGGTCGTCCGCGGCGGCGGCGCTGGGTCACACGTCGGTGGAGGCGGTGGACGCCGGTCAGGCGTTCCGCGACCTCGGCTTCGACTCGCTGACGGCGGTGGCCCTGCGGAACCTGCTGGTGAAGGAGACCGGGCTCGCCCTTCCGGCGACGCTGGCCTTCGACTACCCGACGCCGGCGGTGCTGGCGGCCCATCTGGCCGGGGAACTGCTGGAGTCGGTACCGGTGACGGTGGCGGCCGCGGAGGAGACCGGTGCGGCGGTGGCCGTCTCGGACGACCCGGTGGTGATCGTCGGCATGAGCGCCCGCTACCCGGGCGGCGTGCGGTCGGCCGCCGGGCTGTGGGACCTGGTGGCCGCCGGGGCGGACGGCGTCACCGGCTTCCCGGCGGACCGCGCCTGGTCGGTCGAGGGCATCGCGGCCGAGGCGGCGCGCGGCGGCTTCGTGGAAGGTGTGACGGAGTTCGACGCGGCCCTGTTCGGGATCTCGCCGCGCGAGGCGCTGGCGATGGACCCGCAGCAGCGGATCCTGCTGGAGGCCTCCTGGGAGGCCTTCGAGGACGCCGGGATCGACCCGCGCTCGGTGCGGGGCGGGCAGATCGGCGTCTTCGTCGGCGCCTCCAACTCCGGCTACAACGCGGTCGGCGGCCTGGAGGAGGCGAGGAGCCACGTCCTGGCCGGCTCGGCGAACAGTGTGATCTCCGGCCGGGTGTCGTACGTCTTCGGGCTGGAGGGCCCGGCCGTCACCGTGGACACGGCCTGCTCCTCCTCGCTGGTGGCCCTGCACTGGGCGGCGCAGGCGCTGCGCGAGGGCGACTGCGAGACGGCGCTGGTCGGCGGTGTGACGGTGATGGTGTCCCCGGCCGCCTTCGCCGAGTTCGACCGCCAGGGCGGGCTGTCCTCGGACGGCCGCTGCAGGTCCTTCGCCGCGGAGGCGGACGGTACGGGCTGGGGCGAGGGTGTCGGCGTCCTGGTGGTCGAGCGCCTCTCCACCGCCCGCCGCCACGGGCACCGGGTCCTGGCCGTGCTGCGCGGCAGCGCGGTCAACCAGGACGGTGCGTCCAACGGCCTGACCGCGCCGAACGGTCCGGCTCAGCAGCGGGTGATCCGGCAGGCCCTGGCGAGTGCCGGGCTGTCGGCCGCCGAGGTCGACGCCGTCGAGGCGCACGGCACGGGCACCGTGCTGGGCGACCCGATCGAGGCGCAGGCGCTGCTGGCCACCTACGGCCGGGACCGCGACGGCGAGCCGCTCTGGCTGGGCTCGATCAAGTCCAACATCGGCCACACCCAGGCGGCAGCCGGTGTGGCGGGTGTGATCAAGATGGTGCAGGCGATGCGCCACGGCCTGCTCCCGGCCACCCTGCACGCGCAGCGGCCCAGCCCGAAGGTCGACTGGTCGGCCGGCGCGGTGGAACTGCTCACCGAGGCGCGTCCCTGGCCCGAGCTGGACCGGCCGCGCCGCTCGGCGGTGTCCTCCTTCGGCATCAGCGGCACCAACGCCCACGTCATCCTGGAGAGTGTGCCGTCGGCCCCGGTGGAGGAGCCGAAGGCGGCACCGGTGCTGCCCGTCTGGGCCGTCTCGGCGAAGACCGCCGAGGGCCTGCGGGACCAGGCGCGGCGCCTGCGGGCGTTCGCCGAGCCCGGCGCGGACGTCCGGGACGTCGCCTGGTCGCTGGCCGGCACCCGGGCGGCGCTCGACCACCGGGCCGTGATCGTCGGCGCGGACCACGCCGAACTCCTGCGCGGACTGGCCGCGTTGGCGGACGACGCACCCGACGCGGCGGTGGTCCGCGGCGCGGTCGCCGACCGTCGGACCGCCTTCCTGTTCACCGGCCAGGGCTCGCAGTACGCCGCGATGGGGCGGGGGCTGTACGAGGCCTTCCCGGTGTTCGCGGAGGCCTTCGACGCGGTCCGCGCGGAGCTGGACCTCCGGCTCGACCGGCCGCTCACCGACGCGGTGTTCGAGGGCATCGGCATCGACCGGACGGTGTGGGCGCAGGCCGGGCTGTTCGCGGTCGAGGTGGCGTCCTTCCGGTTGCTCGAATCCTGGGGCGTGACGCCCGACTTCCTGCTCGGGCACTCGATCGGCGAGATCGCCGCCGCCCACGTCGCCGGGGTGTTCCCGCTGGCGGACGCGTGCGCCCTGGTGGCGGCGCGCGGCCGGCTGATGGACGCGCTGCCCGAGGGCGGGGCGATGCTGGCGGTGCAGGCCACCGAGGCCGAGGTCTGCGAGGCGATCGGCGACCGGCTGGACGTCGCGGCCGTCAACGGCCCGACCTCCGTGGTGGTTTCGGGTCCGGTCGAAACGATCGAGGAGTACGCCGCGCGCTGGTCGGCCGAGGGCCGCAAGACCCGTCGGCTGACCGTCTCGCACGCCTTCCACTCGGCCCTGATGGAGCCGATGCTCGGCGAATTCGCCTCCGTACTCGCGGAGTTGACCTTCGCCGAGCCGCGGATCCCGGTCGTCTCCAACCTGACCGGCGGGATCGCCGGGCCCGGGCTGCTCACCACCCCCGACTACTGGGTGCGCCAGGTCCGCGAGGCCGTCCGCTTCGCCGACGGCGTCGAGACCCTGCAGCGCGAGGGCGTGACCCGCTTCGCGGAGCTCGGCCCCGACGGCGTGCTGAGCGGGCTGGCGCAGCAGAGCGCGGCGGACGGCGTGTTCGCGCCGCTGCTGCGCCGCGGCCGGGAGGACTCCCGGACCGCCCTGCGGGCCTTGGCCCGGCTGTGGGCGGACGGCGCCGAGGCCGACTGGTCCGCGGTGCTGCCCGAGGGCCGACGGGTGGAGCTGCCGACGTACGCCTTCCAGCGGCAGCGGTTCTGGCCGCAGGCCGGTGCCACCGAGCCCGTCGGCGACGTGGTGGAGGCCAGGTTCTGGGACGCGGTGGAGCGCGAGGACTTCGGCGATCTGGCCGACCTCCTGGACACTCCGGACCCCGCCGAGCTGCTCGGCGCGGCCCTGCCGGTGCTCTCCTCGTGGCGGCAGCGGCGCAAGGTCGACTCGGTGGTGGACTCCTGGCGCTACCGGGTGATGTGGCGGCCGCTCGGCACCCAGGACGGCGCCCCGGCACTGACCGGCCGGTGGCTGCTGGCCGTCCCGCGGGCGGCCGCCGAGTACCCGCTGACCGAGGGCGTGGCGGCGGCGATCCGCTCGGCGGGCGCCGAGGTGGTCCGCTTCGAGCCCGTCGGCACCGGCCGGGCGGCCCTGGCCGCGCAGCTCGCCGAGGCGGGCCCGGGCACGTTCGCCGGTGTGGTGTCGCTGGCCGCGCTCGCCGGGGAACCGGACCCGGACTCGGCGGTCTCGCCGGGCCTGGAACTGACCCTGGCCCTGTTCCAGGCGCTCGGCGACGCGGGCGTCACCGCCCCGTTCTGGGCGCTGACCGAGCACGCGGTCTCCGTCGGCCGCTCGGACCGGGCCGCCGACGCCGGACAGGCGCAGGTGTGGGGCCTCGGCCGGGTCGCGGCGCTGGAGTCCCCGGACCGCTGGGGCGGTCTGATCGACCTGCCGTCCACGCCGGACGCCCGGGCCGGCACCCGGCTGGCCGCCGTGCTGGCCGGTGGCAGCGAGGACCAGGTGGCCGTGCGCGGCTCCGGCACGTACGGCCGCCGACTGGTCCGGGCGACGGCCGGCGCGGGCGCGCCGTCCTGGTCGCCGACCGCCGGGGGGACCGTCCTGGTCACCGGCGGGACCGGCGCGCTGGGCGCCGAGGTCGCCCGCTGGCTCGCCGACCACGGCGTGGCCCGGGTGGTGCTGACCGGCCGTCGCGGGGCGGCCGCGCCGGGCACGGCGGACCTGGTCGCGGAGCTCGCGGCGCGCGGCACCGAGGCCGTGGTCGCCGCCTGCGACGTGACCGACCGGACCGCACTGGCCGCGGTGCTCGCCGCGGTGCCGGCGGACCGCCCGCTGATCGGCGTGGTGCACGCCGCCGGCGTGCTGGACGACGGGGCGCTGGACGCGCTCACGCCGGAGCGCCTGAGGACGGTGCTGGCCGCGAAGGCGGCCGGCCTGGTCGTCCTGGACGAGCTGACGCGAAGCCACGAGCCGGAGTTCTTCGTCGCCTTCTCCTCGCTGGCGGGCGCCGTCGGCAGCGCCGGCCAGGGCAACTACGCCGCCGCCAACGCCTTCGTGGACGCCTGGATGGAGGGGCGGCGCGAGCGCGGCCTGCCGGGCGTCTCGGTCGCGTGGGGCCCGTGGGCGAACGAGGGCATGGCGGCCGACCCGGCCCTGGTGCAGCGGCTGCGGCGCGGCGGCCTGCCGCCGATGGACCCGGCGCTCGCCGTCACGGCGCTCGCCCGGGCGATCGGTCACGACGGGGCCGCCCTGGTGGTCGCCGACGTCGACTGGTCGCTGTTCGCGGCCGGTGCGGGCGGGCTGCGGCCCAGCGCCCTGCTGGCCGACCTGCCGGAGGCCGCCTCGGCCACGGCCGGCACCCGCGGCGCCGGACCGGCCGAGGAGTTCCGGGCCGAGCTGGCGGCGGCACCCGGGAGCAGGCGCTCCGGGCTGCTGCTGGACGCCGTGCGGTCCTGGACCGCGGCGGTGCTCGGCCACGGCTCGCCGGACGCGGTCGGCGCCGAGCAGGCGTTCCGCGACCTCGGATTCGACTCGGTGACGGCGGTGGAGTTCCGGAACCTGGCGAGCGCCCGGACGGGGCTGGCGCTGCCGGCCACCCTGGTCTTCGACCGTCCGACCCCGGCCGCGCTGGCGCGCCACCTCGGCGAGCAGCTGTTCGGCGCGGCCGAGCCGGCCGTGGCCGCCGATGTCGCCGAGGTCGCGGACCGCACCCGGGCCGAGGACGAGCCGATCGTGATCGTCGGCATGGCCTGCCGCTTCCCTGGCGGCGCCGGCTCCCCGGACGCGCTCTGGGAGCTGCTGTCCGACGGCGTCGACGCGATGACCGGCATCCCGTCCGACCGCGGCTGGGAGGCCGGCTGGACGGGCGTGGACGCGGCCGCCCGGGGCGGATTCCTGGAGGGCGTGGCCGAGTTCGACGCGGGCCTGTTCGGGATCTCGCCGCGCGAGGCGCTGGCGATGGACCCGCAGCAGCGGCTGCTGCTGGAGGCCTCCTGGGAGGCCTTCGAGTCCGCCGGAGTGGACCCGAGGGCGATGCGCGGCCGGCCGGTCGGTGTCTTCGCGGGCACCAACGGCCAGGACTACCCGCTGGTGCTCGCCGCCTCGGAGGAGGACGTGGACGGCCACGTGGCCACCGGCAACGCCGCCTCCGTGCTCTCCGGCCGGATCTCCTACGCGTTCGGGCTGGAGGGCCCGGCGATGACCGTGGACACCGCCTGTTCCTCCTCGCTGGTCGCCCTGCACCTCGCGGCCCAGGCGCTGCGCCGCGGCGAGTGCGAACTGGCCTTCGCGGGCGGCGTCTCGGTGATGTCGACCCCGGTGGTGTTCGCGGAGTTCGACCGCCAGGGCGGCCTCGCGGCGGACGGCCGCTGCAAGGCCTTCTCGGCGGAGGCGGACGGTACGGGCTGGGGCGAGGGCGTGGGCGTGCTGCTGCTGGAGCGGCTGTCCGACGCGCGGCGCAACGGCCACCGGGTGCTCGCGGTGGTCCGGGGGAGCGCGGTCAACCAGGACGGCGCGTCCAACGGCCTCACCGCCCCCAACGGCCCGTCGCAGGAGCGGGTGATCCGCCAGGCGCTGGCGGACGCCGGGCTGTCGGCCGCCGAGGTGGACGTGGTCGAGGCGCACGGCACCGGCACCCGCCTCGGCGACCCGATCGAGGCCCAGGCGCTGCTGGCCACCTACGGCCGGGAGCGCACCGCGGAGCCCCTGCTGCTGGGCTCGGTGAAGTCCAACCTCGGCCACACCCAGGCCGCCGCCGGCGTCGCCGGGGTGATCAAGATGGTGCTGGCCCTGCGGCACGGCATCGTGCCGCCGACCCTGCACGTCGGCGAGCCGACCCCGCAGGTGGACTGGTCGGCCGGCGCGGTGGAGCTGGTGACGGAGCGCCGGGCGTGGCCCGCCGTGGACCGGCCGGCCCGCGCCGGTGTGTCCTCCTTCGGGATCAGCGGCACCAACGCCCACGTCATCCTGGAGGCCGCCGTCGAACCGGACACGGCGGAGGCCACGGCCGTTGTCGAGCCGGACGCGGTGGAGGCTGTTTCCGCCGTCGAGTCGGGCGCGCTGCCCTGGCTGCTGTCCGGGCGCTCGGCCGCGGCGCTCGCCGCCCAGGCCGGGCGACTGCGCTCCTTCGCGGCCCGGCGGGCCGAGCTGCGGCCGCAGGACGTGGCCCGGTCGCTGCTCTCGCGCGCCGGGCTGGAACACCGTGCGGTGGTGCTCGGCGCCGACCGGGACGCCCCGCTGGCGGCCCTGGCCGCGGGCCGACCGTCCGGCACTCTGGTGTCGGGCGTCGTGGCCGAGGGGCGGACGGCGTTCCTGTTCACCGGTCAGGGCGCGCAGCGGGTCGGGATGGGCCGGGAGCTGTACGAGGCCTTCCCCGCCTTCGCGGACGCCTTCGACGCGGTCTGCGGGGAACTGGACCTGCTGCTGGACCGGCCGGTGAAGGACGTGGTGTTCGACGGGGCGGAGGATCTGGACCGTACGGTGTGGGCGCAGGCCGGGCTGTTCGCGGTCGAGGTGGCGTCCTTCCGCCTGCTCGAATCCTGGGGCGTGACGCCCGACTTCCTGCTCGGGCACTCGATCGGCGAGATCGCCGCCGCCCACGTCGCCGGGGTGTTCCCGCTGGCCGACGCGTGCGCCCTGGTGGCGGCGCGGGGCCGGCTGATGCAGGCGCTGCCCGAGGGCGGGGCGATGCTGGCGGTCGAGGCCACCGAGGCCGAGGTCCGCGAGGCGATCGGCGAGCGGCTGGATGTCGCGGCCGTCAACGGCCCGACCTCGCTGGTGGTCTCCGGCCCGACCGAGGCGGTGGAGGAGTTCGCCGCCCGGTGGAAGGCCGAGGGGCGCCGGATCCGCCGGCTGACCGTCTCGCACGCCTTCCACTCGGCCCTGATGGAGCCGATGCTCGCCGAATTCGCTTCGGTGCTGGCCGGGTTGACCTTCGCCGAGCCGAGCATCCCGGTCGTCTCCAACCTGACCGGGACGCTCGCCGAACCCGGGCTGCTCTCCACCCCCGACTACTGGGCGCGCCAGGTCCGCGAGGCCGTCCGCTTCGCCGAGGGCGTCACCCGCCTGGCGGAGCAGGGCGTCACCCGGTACTTGGAGCTCGGCCCCGATGGCGTGCTCTGCGGGTTGGCCCAGCAGTCGGTCGCGGCGGGCACCTTCGCTCCGCTGCTGCGCAAGGGCCGCGAGGAGCGGGACACCGCCCTGGAGGCGCTCGCCCGGCTCTGGACGGCGGGCGCCGAGGTCGATTGGTCGGCCGTGCTGCCGGAGGGCCGTCGGGTGGACCTGCCGACGTACGCCTTCCAGCGGGACCGGTACTGGCCGCGGTTGCCGCTCGCGGCGTCCGGCCGGGCCGACGGTGCCGCCGCGGTCCTGGACGACTGCCTCTACCGGATCGACTGGAAGCCGGTCGAGGTCCCGCCGGCGCGGCTCGACGGCGGCTGGCTGCTGATCACCGACACCGAGGACGACGGCGCGTTCGCGGACACCCTGCTCACGCGACTGCCCGCCGACACCGCCCCGGTCCGACTCGCCGTCGGCGACCTCGACCGGGAGCAACTGGCGGAGCGGCTGCGCGAGCTGGCCGAGAAGGCCCGCGGGATCGCCTACCTGCCCACCGGGCTGGACCGCGGCCTCGTGCTGCTGCACGCCCTCGGCGACGCGGAGCTGGAGGCGCCGCTGTGGATGGTCACCCGGGGCGCGGTGGCCGTGGACACGGCGGACCGGGTCACCCGCCCCGAGCAGGCGCAGCTGTGGGGCTTCGGCCAGGCCGCGGCGCTGGAGCACCCGCGGAGCTGGGGCGGGCTGGTCGACCTGCCCGCCGAGCCGGACGCCGGCACCCTCGCGGCGCTCGCGGCGGTGCTCGACGGGGCGACCGGGGAGGACCAGCTCGCCCTGCGCGGTGAGCGGGTGCTCGCCCGCCGCCTGGTCCGCACCGACGCGGGTGCGGCCCCGGCGGAGCCCTGGCGGCCGTCGCGGCCCGGCACGGTGCTGGTCACCGGTGGTACCGGCGCGCTGGGCGCGGTCGTCGCCCGCTGGCTGGTCGGCCGGGGCGTCACCGACCTGGTCCTCACCGGCCGCCGCGGCTCCCGGACCCCGGGCGCCGCGGAGCTGACCGCCGAACTGACGGCGGCCGGCGCCCGGGTGACGGTGGCCGCGTGCGACGCCGCCGACCGGGAGGCGCTGGCGGCGACGCTGGCCGCGGTCCCGGCCGACCGCCCGCTGATCGGTGTCGTGCACGCGGCCGGTGTCGCCCAGTCGGCGATGCTGGCGCAGACCGGCGTCGAGGACATCGCGAGGATCACCGGAGGCAAGGTCGACGGCGCCGCCCACCTGGACGAGCTCACCGCGGAGGCGGACCTGGAGCTGTTCCTGGTCTTCTCCTCCATCGCCGCCACCTGGGGCAGCGGCGGGCAGGCCCTCTACGCGGCGGGCAACGCCTACCTGGACGCCCTGGCCCGGAACCGGCGGGACCGCGGTCTCGTCGGGACGTCGGTCGCGTGGGGCCCGTGGGCGGGCGCCGGGATGGCGGCCGACGGCGCGGAGGAGTACCTGCGCCGCCGCGGACTGACGCCGCTCGACCCGCAGTTCGCGCTCACCGCCCTGGCGGCGGCCGTGGACGGCGGCGCGGACGCGCTGACCGTCGCCGACGTGGACTGGACCCGGTTCGCGCCCGCCTTCACCTCGGGCCGGCCGAGCCCGCTGCTGGGCGACCTGCCCGAGGCGGCCGACGGCCGGTCCCCGGCCGGGGGCGCGGCTTCGGCCGGGGCTCCGGCGGCGGACGGCGGGGCGCTGCGCGCCCGGCTGGCCGGGCTGGACGCCAAGGAGCGGACGGCCGTCCTGCTGGAGCTGGTCCGGGACGTGCTGGTCGAGGTGCTCCGCTACTCCGCGGCCGAACAGATCGACGAGACCAGGCCGTTCCGCGACCTCGGCTTCGACTCGCTCACGGCCGTCGAGTTCCGCAACCGGCTGGCGCGGGAGTGCGGTGTCGCGCTCCCGGCGACGATCGTCTTCGACCACCCGACCCCGGTCGCGCTGGCAGGCCACCTGCACGGCGCGCTCCCGGGCGGCGCCGAGTCGGTCGCGGACGTCGAGCCGCTGCTCGGGATGCTCGACGGGCTGGAGGCGGCGATGACCGTCAACCCGCTGGACGAGCTCTCCCGTTCCAGGGTCACCGTGCGCCTCCAGGCCTTCCTGGCCCGCTGGTCCGCCGGTGCCCAGGCGGAGGAGGACACCATCGCGGACCTCCTCGACGCCGCGGACGACGAGGAACTGCTCAACCTGGTCCGGGAGGAGCTGGGCAACAGCGACCTGGACTGAGCGGCCCAGCCCCGGAGGGCCCGCGGACGTGCCGGAACGCGGTGCCACCGAGTCGATCGGTGGCACCGCGCCGCGCCGGACCCGTCGAACGGCGCACGAGGAGAGCGGCTCGACCACGAAGAGGGCGGCCGGAGCACGAGGAGGGCGGCCGGAACACGAGGAGGGCGATCGGATGGCGCTGAAGCGCGACGAGGTGGAGCGCACGGCGCTGCGCCTGCTCAAGGAGGAGGGCATCGACGGGCTGACAACCCGGCGGCTCGCCCGCG
>NZ_JBHXTL010000084.1:0-45882 GCF_042677365.1 Kitasatospora sp. NPDC127116 | reverse complement strand
GGGGAGGCCATGCTTCACGTTCTCCTGGAGCACCAGTGGCGGTCGCCCTCCGGGGCGGCCGAGGATCGCAACCCCGTCGAGAGGAAGGATCGGCACGCCATCTGCTGGTGGCGGTCGCCCTCCGGGGCGGCCGAGGATCGCAACTCAGTTGGGAAGCCAAAGAGCTCTACCGTGCTCTTCGTGGCGGTCGCCCTCCGGGGCGGCCGAGGATCGCAACCTGCTGGACGAGCACCTGATCTACCACCGGCAGGCCGTGGCGGTCGCCCTCCGGGGCGGCCGAGGATCGCAACGATCTCGCCCAGGGCGGGGCGTACCAGGACGGAGGCGTGGCGGTCGCCCTCCGGGGCGGCCGAGGATCGCAACTGACGTCTCGGCCATGCGAGGAGTGCGACGTCTGCGGTGGCGGTCGCCCTCCGGGGCGGCCGAGGATCGCAACCGCATCGCCCGCTCGCCCAGCATCCGGTCGTCGAGTGGCGGTCGCCCTCCGGGGCGGCCGAGGATCGCAACCTCAGCCTGCTGATGAAGGCGAAGGAAGGCCGGCCGTGGCGGTCGCCCTCCGGGGCGGCCGAGGATCGCAACTGCGCGGGCAGGGCCACAGCCCCTACCGGGACCTGCGTGGCGGTCGCCCTCCGGGGCGGCCGAGGATCGCAACGGTGTGGCAGGTCTGGTTGTGCAGAGCGACCGCGCGTGTGGCGGTCGCCCTCCGGGGCGGCCGAGGATCGCAACCGGCGCCCCGTCAGGACCCACGCCCTCCGGGGCGGCCGAGGATCGCAACTCCTCCAGCCATCGGGCGACGTCCTCATGCTCTACAGCTCCCGCTTCGACGGCATTGAGGATCCCGACGGCGACGCCAACCGGCAGCTCGGTGTGGGGGACCTGCGCGCGCAGGCCTGGTTCGAACCGTTCGGGAACGTCGAGGCCCGTGACCGCCACCGCAGCTTCCGCCGCTGAACGGCCGAGCCCGCGCCGGACGGCGGGCGGAGGCACCTTGTGTGCCTCCGCCCGCGGTCCGCGACAACCGGGTAGGAAGGCCGACTGGGCACTTTCGGCCCGGCACGGCAGGTCGGGCGACCGACCGGGCGGCTATGCGGCAAGTGGCAGGTCGTCGTCGCCAGGGGGGACGGCTCGGAGCCGCCCCCCCTGGGCTTGGTCGAGGGCTCGGGCGAGGGCGTTGACGGCTTGGTCGGCGGAGTCCTTGAAGAGGTGGCCGTAGAGGTTGATCGTGGTCGCGAGGGTGGCGTGGCGCAGGGTCTTGGACACGATGGCGATGGGGATGCCTTCGGCGATCATGATGCTGGCCGCGGTGTGCCGCAGGTCGTGCAGCCCGATCTTCGGGAGGTCGAGTTCGGCGGTGCGGTTGCGGAGCTGGTCGAGGACCCACTGGGGCCGCAGGGGCGATCCGTCCGCGTGGGCGAAGACGAGGCCCTCCAGCTGCCCCGTGGGGTGGGCGGACATTTGGAGGGCGGCCTGGCGGTGGAGGGCGGTCATGACTCTGGGGGAGAGGCTGATCCAGGCGCGGCTGGCCTCGGTCTTGGGCTGGTTGAAGTGGAGGTCGCCGTTGTCCACGGCGGACAGGGTCCAGCGGACGAACAGCTTGCGGTCCATGAGGTGGACGTCCGACCAGTGCAGGGCAAGAACCTCACCGCGGCGCATGCCGGTACCGAGCAGGACCTCGAACAGGTCGGCCAGCTGGTCGGCGTACTGCTCGGCGTTGTGCCGCAGGAACGCCGCAGCCTGCGCCGGGGTCCAGCAGGTCCGCTCCTCGGCGCGGGGCTTGGGCGGCACGCAGTGCTCGGCCGGGTTGAACTTCAGCCGCCACGACCGCACCGCGTGGTTCAGCGCGTTGCGCAGCGTCGAGACGACCCGGTACAGCGCGACCCGGCCCCGACCGGCCTTGCGCTGCGCGGCCATCCAGTCCTCGATCTGCTTCGGCCGCAGGTCCAGCAGCCGGCAACGCCCGAACGCAGGGATCAGGTCCCGCTCCACGTACGCCTTGTAGCCGGCGTAGGTGTTGACCGTGAGCTCCTCCTTCCGCGCCGCCAGCCACTCCCGCAGGTACTCCGCCACGGTCGTGCGACGCTCCTCGTACGCCCCGCTCAGCTCACCCTCCAGCACCGCCGCCAACTCCTGCGCCGCCTCGGCCTCGGTCGCGAACCCGCCACGACGCCGGGTACGACGCCGGCCGTCCTCCGGTGCCAGATCGACGCAGTACGTCCACGACCCGTGCGCCGCCTCCTCCAGCAACCGCTCACACCATGCACCCAGCTGCTTCCCGCCCTCGTCCCGGCACCCGCACCGCCGGTACACCCTGCCCCGCTGCGCACGCTGTCCCATGAGCTTCCCCTTCTCCCGGACTGCCTGGTGAATCTGGGGCAAGAGTGGCTGTTGTGTCGGGTGTGGCGGCAGAGCGCGTTGGGCGGTGCGCGAAGCACTCAGAGCCGGAAGGCGAGGACACGCTCAAGACGACACACCGCCCGGAAGATCACGATCCGTAGTTGGTGGGTAAGCGACCGTGATCCGCCCGCAGGAGCCGGCCCCGCGAGCCGGCCAGCGCCGTAGATACAGCGGCTGTTGGGATCGCACGGTGGTGCTTGCTGAAGGGCCGACAGATCTCGGTCACCGGCAGTAGCTGCGGCGGAGCGGCCAGCCTGGGGACCATTTTGGGACCACACCCGATGAGCGCTCATGAACGCTGATGGTCGAAAGCGGACGCTTGTGCGCAAAGTAAACACTGGGCCACCGTCAGCGGCCCGTAGCATCACTTCCGCTAAGAGTCTCCAACTCACGTGCACCTCAGGATAGTTGAGCATCAAAGAAGCCGAGATCTTGAGGTCTCGGCTGTCGACAATAGTTGAACCCCTTGACTGGGGGTCAAGGGGTCGCAGGTTCAAATCCTGTCGTCCCGACTGGGGTTCGCCCCATTGTCGCAGGTCAGAGGCCGTTTTCTCGTTCGCGAGGAAGCGGCCTTCGGCGTGCTTTGGGCCTGCCTCTCACATTCGTCTCACGGTTTTGCGGTTGTGACGCTGTGGCTGGGAGTTGTTTGGTGTGGCGAGCGAGCGGCTGCATGTGGCTGTTCTGCCGGGATGTCCGATCTTTCGGTCACCGTAGGGGATCAGCGGTTGCTTACCGTGATCGCGAATCCTGAACGACGGTTTGGCACTTGACACTATTTGGTGCTCGGTCAAGTGCAGGCCGGGTGCTCCAGCGGCAGCCCGGCCCCAGCGTTCTTCGCGTAGTGAGCTCAGCGGTATGTACTGCTGGCTGTGACGCCAAATAGATCGCTGGCCACGACGGGCGGCAGCCCGCTGACGGCGTCGATCACGGCCGTATCTCGGGCACCGGCGCTTTGCAGGTCGTGCTGAGCTATGAGGATCTGGAGCCTGGGCCTCCTCCGCCGGGCCTGGTGCGGGCCGGGACGCCTTCGGCCGAGCGTCGGTGTCATCGGCCGACCCCGCGCGAGGGTTGGGGAAGGTCGAGGTGTACGTGCGCTCCCCGCAGGGTTGGGTGCGCGTCTCCTGCTGGTCCGACGGTGATTTCGGCGGGGCCCTCGGCTACGTCGGCGAGGATGCTGCGAACCTGGTGCAGCCCGTGTCCCCGGTCGGGTCCCTTCGTCGTCTGTCCCTTCCGGAACACCAGGGTGGGGCGGTCCTGAAACTGTCCTAGGAGTCCCTCCCCGCTGTCGAGGATGTCGATGACGAGGTCGGGTTCGTCGATCTGGACACTGACCTGTACGGTCCCGCCGCCTGCGGCGGACACGGATTCGGCCGCATTCTCCAGGATTTCGTAGAAGACCACTCGTAGAGCGTCCGCCGAGAGGGCGGCACGCGCGTCAACAGGGCAGCGGATGTCGACCTCCACCTGCGCGTGGGCCGCGCTCAGCTCGACCACCAGTTCCCTAAGTACCTGGTCCAGCAGTGAGGTTCCGTCAGGCGCAAGCCGGTCTCCGGCCTCGGTTTGGGCGAGCATCCGGCGGGCAGTGGAGAGCAGTTCGTTTCCGTCCGTGGAGTCCGCGCTGTTCAGGGACTGGTAGGCGGCGAAGGCGGGGGCGAGGCGGTGCCGGTTGAGGTGCCAGTCGGTGAGCCGCGCGAGCAGAAGTGATCGGGTGCCCGGGGGTTCGGCGGCCGCTGCTGCGGGGAGGCGGGCGACGGCATGAGTCAGCCGGTCCTCGGCGTGGTGGGCGAGCATGCCGAGGACCTTCGCGCGGGGCAGCAGCCTGAGGTCGTCCTCGCCGTCCGGGCGCAACAGTCCGTCGGCGGCCAGCGCTGCCGCCCCGGCGGCCACCGCGGCTGCGGTGTCCTTCTCGCTTGTCGCCGCCATGGCGGCCGCTGCTCGAACGTCGTCCATGCCGACACGGCCGTCGGAATCCGCGACGTACAGCGCCGCCCACAGGGTGACCAGGGCGACCTGGTCCGGGCAGCGGCCCGCCAGGTGCTCCTCCATGGCGCGGACCAGGTCGGTGTCGTCCTCCCACGAGGCGAAGCGGCCGCTCGGGAGCAGAGCGGTCCGGGGCTGGCCGGGCGCGGCCCGGTGCAGCATGGTGTGCAGCAGACCGGTGTCGAAGCCGGTCGCCGACTCCATCTCGTCGACGGCGACGGCGTCACCGAGGCCCGCGAGGTCGACGATCCAGCGGAGGCGCTGCCATCGGGTCTCGCCGCTGCCGAGTAGCCGGTCCAGATCCTTGGGGGTCCGGCCGGCGAGGACGGTCAGTGGCCACTGCCTGGCCAGCAGGCGGAGCATGGCGGTGGGCCGGTGCTCGGTGACGGGAAGCAGCCGCAGCAGGTCGCGGGTGGACAGTACGGCGCCGGGCTGTCCGCCGAGGTAGCCCGAGGGTTCGAGGCCGTGTCCGACGGCGACGCACTGGTTCAGCCCGGCGAGGTCGCCCGGCAGGCCCGGGCTGTTGGGCGCCGCGACGAACAGGTCGACCCTGCCGGTTTCGTGGAGGTGGCGCAGCGGGTCCTCGGCGAAGAGCCCGTCGAAGGAGGTCATGAATCCGGTGCCGTCCGGGCGGGCGGTGACCGGTGCGTGCTGGTCGCCTCTTCCGAGGAAGCGGCCCAGCGCGGAGGTGAACGTTCCCACGGCCTGCCGGGTGCAGCCCTCCTCGGACATCAGGTCGTCGTAGGCGTCCAGCAGCGCTCGGGCACTCGCGTCGGCGGGCTCCCACCGCTGGTACTCCGCCACCCGCGGGGCACTCGGGTCCACCAGGACCTGCCGGACCACCTCGGGGTCGAACGAGGTGCGCCAGGGCGGGAGTTGCGGAACCGCCTCCGGCAGTAGCGCACCGGGCGGCTCCCGTTCCAGTACGGCGCGGGCGACCCTCAGCTGGCCGGCGGCGAGGAGGTCGTTCACGAAGGCGGTCTGGGCCGGTTCCCGCTCGTCGGTTCCGGCGCTCTCGCGCAGTGCGCCGACGGCGGTCTCGATGTCCCGGGCCAGGATCTCCTCGTACTGCGCCAGCTGGGCTGCGACCGGGGCGGTGCGCAGGCGTGCGCGTTCCCTGAGCCCGGCGGCGGCCAGTCCGGGGGGCGGCGCGATGTCCGCGTCCTCGGCCCGCCGCAGCAGTTCGCCGACCTTCAGTCGCACCGCTTCGTCAGCCGCAGCCCGTGCGCGGCTGAGCGCCTGCCGGAAGTCGACGGCGCCGTCGCGGAGTTCGGGGCAGTCCGTCAGCATGCCGCCGGCGACCTGGAACTCGCCCGCATCGAGGAGGCGGCGGTACACCTCGGCCGGGGCGGCCGGGCCGTGGTAGGTGGCGAGCAGGGCCGTGGCCAGCTCCTGGGGGTCGGGGTCCGTGCCCGCCGCGAGCGCGGTCAGGACGGCCTGGTGCCGGAACCGGCCGCGCCAGTCAGCGAGCAGGCCGTGCAGCGGGATGATCATGTTGTCTCCTGTGTCGACCTGCTGCCGCCTTGTGCGGCGGGTTCCACCCGATGACTTCACCTGCCCGACTCCGCTCTCTCACTCGGTCTCCTCCACGAGGTTCGGGCGGTGCAGGCGGCGCAGCAGCGCGAGGGCGGGCTGTGCGTACAACGGACCCAGGGCCTCGGCCTCCCGGAACAGCTCGTCCCAGCGCTCGCGGATGAGGAGGGCGACCGCGTGGTGGTGGCCGGTGACGTCCGTGCCGCCGTCCCGGATCGAGGCGAGTTCCTTCATGAGCGCGACGACCTCGCGGGCGCCGTCCACGATCTCGGCGGCCCGGTCCGCGTAACGCATCAGGTTGTAGTTGGTCCACTGGACCGGGGGGTGGTGGCCGTCGGCGACGATCTTGTTGAGGTGCCCGAGGATGTCCGGGCCGGGCGGCAGGACCGACTCGAGTTCCGCGTACGTGCCGGCGGTGTACGGGCGCGGGGCTGCGGCGACTTCCTGGATGCGGGTCATCAGCCCGTTCGCGGCGAACAGCTGGTCGTGCAGGTAGTAGCCGCCGCGGAAGGCGAAGGCCTGTCGGGAGGGGCGGAAGTCCTCGACGCGCTGCGCCAGTGCGCGCTGGGCCCGGGCGGCCTGCTCGGTGAGCCGAGTGCGTTCGGCTTCCGAGGCCAGCTGCCGCAGCGGCAGTGGCCCTCCGGTGGCCGCGTGGTAGGCGACGGCTCTTTCTCCGAGTTCGCGCCAGGCGGCGGGCAGGGGAATCCCGGTGGCCTTCTCCGACAGCTCGGCGTAGACGTCCGCGCCCGCCGGGCCGCCCCACAGCAGGAGTTCGGCGATCGCTCCGACCAGGCAGACGGCCCGCTCCTCGCTCCGAGCGGGCAGATCGAGCGCCGCGTAGAAGAGCGGGTCCCCCGTCGGGCCGTGTTCGATCGGCACGGCGACGGCGCTCAGCTCGGCTGTCACCCGGCCCGGCCCTGCCGTCAACGGCGCGAGCAGGTGGGCTTCCACGAAGGCGTGGCGGTGCCAGGCGTCCTCGACCAGCCAGTTCGCCCAGCGCTGCCACTGCGGTTCCTCCCGGGGGCGGGAGAGGAGCGTCGTGACCGCCTGTTCGCGCAGTTCGACGCGTTCGACACCTGACTCCTGGGCCTGCAGGAGTTCTTCCAGGTCGCTCCAGGCACGATCCTCCGTCACCTCCGTGACCTCCGCCGGTGCGGCCGGGGCCCCCTCGGCCGGTGCGCCGTGCCAGTCGGCGATGCCGAGTCCACGGGTGTGCGCGGCGGCGAAGTCCCCGCTGCGGACGTGGAGTCCGACGTGTCCGCTGAGCACGTCGGGGTCCGACCGGTGGGACCGGCGGGCCAGTGGTGAGCAACTGCCGACGACGACCGTCAGGTCGCACACCACCGACCGGGTCGCCGCCTTGCCGTGGCGCAGTGTCCTCGTGCGGCGGACGGCGGTGGTGAGCTGTTCGAAGGCTTCGGAGGCGGCGGGTCCGGCCGGTACCGGGTGGAAGAGGTGGACGGTCGCGCCGTTGTCGAGCTGTGCCTGCAGGTGGTGTCCGAGGGCGTCGCCGCAGACTTCGTGTTCGGCGTGGTCGTCCGTGACAGCGATGCGGCTGGCCTCGGTGTGGAGCGCCTGGTGGATCAGGGCCTGGTACTCCGCGTCCTGGACCGTCAGGACCACGGGAACTCCGGTGTGGAGCTTCCTGATCGCACCGGTCAGCCGGGTGGCGGTGTCCCGCCAGTCCGCGGCCCAGCGGATCCGGGCGGCCGGGCTGTCCTGAATCGCTTCGTCGGGGAGCTCGGGCAGGACGCGGGCGACCGGCACGGGGGCGGGGGCCGGATCGGCGTCAGGGGTGCGGCCGAGGTCCTCCGGGCGGAACGCGATGCGCCGGCTGGTCTGCCAGTCGGGGAAGAAACTGCGCGCCCAGATGAGCAGGTCCACGACGCACCGTGCGGGTGCGGCTGAACCCTCCGGGCGCTGGACGAGCACACCGGCGCCGGAGTCGACGGTCAGCAGGCTGCGGGAGCCGACGCAGGCTCTTTCGTCGTCCTGGATCATCAGGCTGGCCCGGATCCGGGCACTGCGTTTGGCGAAGATCATCCGATCGCCGTACCGGGTCTTGAGGTCGTGGAGCGCGTTGCCCACCTTGTCCGGGAAGGCGGCGTTCACCGCGGTGCCCCAGAGGAGCACGACGGTGACTCCCCGGCCGAGGGCGTCGTCGAGGTCCGGCAGGATCTCCTTGAGCGGCCCGTACTCGATGGTCGGGGCGGCGATGACGAGCTGGTGGCGGGCCGACTGGATGAGGTCAGACCTGGTCCAGCGGACTCCTTCGCCGGCCGAGACCGGTTCGGCCTCGGCCCGGAAGGCGGTCAGGTAGTCGATCCGTTCGCCGAGCTTGCGGGCGGCGGCCCGGAGTTCCTCGTCGGCCAGCTTCAGCTTGGTGGGCGCCGTGGCCGCTGCGGCGTTCGCAAGCCTCGTGAGCCGGCTGCCGAGGTAGGCGAGGTCGGTGCGGGCGGGGCGGCTCGGCTCGGCCTTGCCCCGGAGCCTGTCGATGAAGGGGAGGGGCGGGTCCTGTTCGGCGAGGAGCGCGATCTCGTCCCGAAACCGGTCTCTGGCCTGCTGGTTCCATTCGTCCTCGGAGATCTCGACGGACAGCCGTCCCGTGTCGAAGTCCTGGTGCACGGTGCCGCGGACGGACAGCCAGCGCATCGCGCCGTCGGTGTTGACCAGCGGGTTGCCGAAGGAGACGTCGAGGATGTTCTGGCGCAGGCCGCGGGTGCGGCGGTCGTAGCGGATCATCGAGCGCACGGCCCGCAGCAGTTCGCCGCGGGGCAGGTCGTCGGTGTCGGTCCCCTGGCGGACCGGGACCTCGATCGCTCCGGCGGGCGGGGAGGACACGGACGAGGAGAAGTTGAACACGCTTCCGGTGATCGGCTCGTAGACGAATTTCCGCTGCTCGTGCTGGGTTCCCGCCTTCGTGAGGGCCGAGCCCTGGGCGATCTCGTCCCTTGCGGTGTCGGTGAGTTCGAGCTGACCTTCGGAGAAGTCCACCGAGACGTAGCCCTTGGTCCACAGGCCGTGCACCACGTCGAGCATCACGCGGTGGGGCAGGGTGAAGAGTTCGGCGAGGTCGCCGACCGTCCGGCGGCCGGCGGCGACGGCCCGGGCGGCCAGTCCCTCCAGGGTGGTCGCACCGTGCTCGGGGCCGAGCACCAGGGTGAGGGTGACGGCACGGGCGGGGACGGCGATGGTGACGTTCATCCGAGCGGCTCCTGGGCGGCGGCGTCCTTGATCTTTCCGATACGGCGGAACACGGTGGTGACGTGCTTCCACGCCTCGCCGCCGTGCTCCTCGAAATGGGGCAGGTCGCCGACCACGACGAGCAGTTTGCGGGCCCGGGACAGCAGCACGTTCACGAGCTCGGCCTGCGCCACGTGCCCGACGTTCTGGCGGACGTCCGGGCCCTGCACGGTGGAGCGGACGAGTGAGACGATCACCAGGTCCGCCTCCTGCCCCTGGAACGAGTGGACCGTGTGCACCCGGCCCCGCAGGTTTCCGAACTGCTTCAGGGCGTTCACCTGCTGGACGTAGGGGGTGAGCACGGCGAAGTCCAGGGAGCCGCTGTCGGCGGTGCCGGCGAGCTGACCCACGAGCTCGGTGACCAGCCGCGCCTCGCCCTCGTTGCGCCAGTACGGCTTGTCGGCGCAGTCGCGGCGGTGCGAGGTGTCGAGCCAGACCAGGGGACTGCCGGCGACGTACGGGGGTGCGGTCAGCCCGTGCCGCTTGGCGTGTCCGGTGGCCGGGGTGGTGAGGAAGGTCTCGGGCAGTCCCGTCGAGTCGTACTTCACCTCGTTGTTCTCGTCGCGCTGCTGGTAGAAGGCCCGCGCCACGGGTTCGGCGATGTCGGGGTGCATGCGGAACTGGTGATCGAGCTTGTCCAGGGGTGAGTTGGGCTGCTGGTGCTGCTGGTTGTTCTCGAAGAGCGTTCCGAACAGTTCGAGGTGGGCGAGGTACTTGTCGGCCATTTCGACGTGGCGGACCAGCTGCGGGTTGCCGCTCTCCCGCAGCGTCTCCAGGAAGTTGCGCACATCGGTGGCCCGGTGCGGGCCGAGCTGGCGGTGGTCGCCGATGAGCGTCCACCGTACGCCGAGCACCAGCGGCATGATGATCTCGGTCGGCCAGGCCTTGGCCGCCTCCTCGATGAGCACCCAGTCGAAGATGTCGGAGGCGTCCCGGATCTCCTCGCTGAGCGTGCCGGCGATCGAGCAGGTCGCGAGGACGATGTTGGCGCCGGCCTTGATCCGGTCGGAGACCTCCAGCAGGTTGTTCTCGACCAGGTCCGACCACTCCTGGGCGAGCCTGAGTTCGGCCCGGTCGAGGCCCTCCCCGTCCGGGCCGGTGAGCGCCATGCGCCGGGTGGCCTCCCGGATGGTGTCCCTGAGGCTCTCGGAGAGTCGCGTCAGCGTGTACGGCTGCAGGGCCGGCGGCAGGCTGCCCGCTCCGCGCGAGTCCGGGATCTCCCGCAGCAGCAGTACGCGGCAGTCGGCGAGTTCGGTCCGCAGCTGTTCGACGAGCCGCAGCCCGAGGTGGTCGAGCGCACCGTTCGACTGTGCGCTCACCAGGATTCGGGCCCCGGGCTCGGCGCGCAGGTAGCGCTGGACGGCATGGGTCGCGACGGTCGTCTTGCCGGTGCCGGGCGGGCCCTGGAGAGCGAAGAAGGGGTGGGTCTCCAGCATCTTGCCGACGATCTTCTCGCCCTTGCCCGTGAGTTGCGGGCCCTCGCCGGAAGCGTCGGGCGACCACTGGCTCCGGTTGAGGGTGATCGACGAGGGCGAATGCAGGGAGCGCATCAGCCCGGACTTCTGCCGCAGCGCCTCCACCCCGCGCGCCATCCGGCTCAACTGGATCGCCGTGCCGCGGTCCTGGGCGGGCCGCAACCAGCCGACGGCCGGGAACTGCCGTACGTCGGGGGCGTGCACCTCCACGGTGTCCGCGTCCTTGCGGGCGACCAGGGTGACGTGCACCCGGTCGCGGCCGAAGTAGGGTGTGCCGTCCCCGGCCACGATGTCCAGCACGACTTCGCCGGCCTTCTCCGCCTGCTCCCCCAGGAGGGAGGCCGCGAAGTCGCCTAGGGGCGCGCGCAGCCGGGGATCGCCCGCGAAGGCGGTCAGCAGGGGGTTACTGTGCCGGTAGTCGAGGTCGCGGTCGCGATCGATCTGCAGGACGTGGGTCCTGCCGCTGCTGCCCTCCGCGACCCTGACGTACGGGTACTGCCGGGCCCGCTGCATGACGCCCTGGTATTCGAGCATGAACTCCATGGACCTCAGCAACTGCTGGTTCCCGGGGTCGTGGGCCGTCCGGCCGGCCTTCACGGCCTCGGTCAGCGGCGTCCAGTCGGGGCGGTCCTTGAAGTGGGAGCTGAGGTCCTGCCGGGCGCGGTACGCGACGAGGTCTATCCTGCCGATCCGGCGCCGCGGCCGGGCGGCGAGGATCTCCTGAGCGAACCGCCGGTCGACCAGGTACTTGATGACCAGCGTGCGGGTGTGCTTGGTCCGGATCCGGCCGGAGAGCGTTTCGTCGTAGAGGAACGCGCAGAACCAGACGGCCTGTTCGCCGATCAGGGCCCACTCGGCCTGTTGCAGACGCTCCTCGGGCCCGGCGACGAAGCCCTTCGCGCCGCCCGGGGACCACACCAGTTCGGCCTGTCGCAACTCCCACGCGAGGAAGTCCCGCAGCTCGTCGCGGCCGGTGGCCTCCTCCGGGCTGTGGGCGATCCACTGGCGCTGCCGGTACACGGTGTCCACCGACTCGGCCGGCATGAACGCGACCAGGTACGGCTGTCGTTCGGGGTCGATGCTCTCCCACAGGTCGCAGATCGACCCCCAGTGTTCCTCCAGCGAGCGGGCCGCCTCGAACGACGAGTGCCGCGCGCCGGGCTCCGGGTCGAGCATCCCGAGCAGGACCCGGGCCAGCTCCCGGGGGACGGCCCGGCCGGACTGGATCTGCAGATGCCGGCGCATCGTCGTGTGCAGTGCCCCCAGGGCGCCGAGCAGCTCGCCCGGACCGGCGGCGGACACCGCGGTGTACGCCTCCGGCAGCGTCTCGGCGAGGGGCCCGCAGAACAGTTCCCAGCCGAAGACGCCGAGGCCGAAGACATCGGTGCTGGTCCAGTCCCGCCGGGGCTCGGGGACCTCGTCGAAGATCGACGGCCAGGTCTCGGGCGCGAGGTAGGCGAGGTGATGGGCGCGTTCGATGCCGGCCGGCGGTTCCAGGTAGAGCGCCTTCATCAGGGTGCGGTACTCCTCGTTCCTGGACGGCGCGTACAGGGTCCTGACCAGGTTGCCGAGCAGTGCGCTCATCTCGAACCGCCCGAGCGCGAAGGCGTACCGGTTCTCGCCGGTCTGACGGATGGTGATCGCGCCGGGGGTGAGGTTCCGGTGCAGGATCCGGGCTCCGTGCAACTGGCTGAGCGCGTCGACGAGGAGGCTGTACTGCTCGAAGGCGAGGCCGCGGTTGTCCCTGACCCATTGGGGGAAGTCGTCCCGGGTCCAGACCTCGCTCAGCCGGGTTCCGGTCTGGCGCGTCATGGTGAAGGCGACACCGAGTCCGGCGTCGAGTCCCCCGTCGACGATCTCCGGCAGCGCGGGGTGCCCGATCGCCTGGAGGCGCAGGAGGTTGCGGACCTCGTGCTCCCAGAGCTCGCCCGCCACGCCGAAGATGTTGCCGAACAGGAGGACGTCGAAGAGGTCGGACTCGTCCCCGGGGCGCTGGAGCGTGGCCCAGAGCATGCGGTCGCCGATCGGTTCGGGCGTCTTGACGCACGTGTACGGGCCGTAGGGCGCGTCCTTCCCCACGAACAGCTTGTCAATGACTTCCTGAGGGCTCGCGCCGTCGAATGCCACCATCCGGAAACCTGTTCCCCTCGTGTCTACCGCTCGGTCGGCGCCGTCTCCAGCACCACCACTCCGTCCTCGACCAGTACGGCGGTCCGCCCGCGGTCGAGTGCCGCTCGGCCTCGTACGGGCGCCCCCAGGTCGTCCGGTATGCCTCCGTCGCACGGTGCCAGCGGTGCAGGCCTGGCGCCGTCGGCCTGACGCCCGGTCCCGTCGGAGGCGGCGAAGGTCCGTGCCGTGCCGTCGTCCCAGTGGACCGTGATCAGTTCTTCGCCGTCGGCGGCGAGCATGCGGGTGACGCGCTGCCCGCGCGCGGTCACGACGGGAAGGCCGGCCGCCTGCGGGGGCGTCGGGTCCCACACCCGGATCCGGGTGTCCAGCGAGCTCGCCGTGACCGGGAGGACGGTGGCCTCCGCGTATCCGGGGGGACCGGCGACGGTGGCGATCCGGGCCCCGCCGACAGGTCCGTCGGCACGGATCTCGGTGATGCTGCTGCGGGTGGTGAGGTCCCACAGCCGCACGCCGTCCCTGGTCCCGGTCAGCAGCCCAGGGGTTCCGCCGGGGCGGGCGATCCCGGCGAGGGCGACCAGTCCGGCCGGTCCGGTGGCCATGGGAGCGCCGTCGGGTGCGAGGCGGTCGTTCCCGTCGACCGTCCAGAAGGTCACTCGGCGCCCGCCGTTCTCGGTGTCGGCGCCGACCAGACGCGTCGGCCGCCCGGCACCGGGCAGCAGGGTGAGCGAAGCCTGTGGCTCGTCCGCGGGTGCCTTCGCCACGCGTTTGGGCGCCTCCCCGGCGACGTCCCAGAGGACCAGGTGGGTGTCGGTGCCGGTGACCACCCGCCGCGCGTCGAGGGCGACGACGGCGTGCGCTTTGCCGTAGGGCGGGCCGGTGCGCGGGCGCGGCACCTGGTCGTCGAGGTCGACCACGGCGATGTAGCGCGGCCCGACCAGGGTCAACCGCCCGCTGCATCCCGGCGCGACGGCCATGTCCACCACGAAGTCGAGCGTGTCGAACTCCGCGACCTTCCGCGGTCCGGCGGAGACGTCCCACACCCGAACGGTCTTGTCGCCGTGAGCGACGGCCACCATCGGCCCGCGGCCGCCGGCCGGAGCGAGGGCCGCCAGCGCCGTGAGCCCCACGCGGGGCGGACCCGGCACGACCGCGACCGGGGCGTGGCTGAACCACGGATCCCAGACCATGACCGAGCCGTCCTCCGCCCCGCTGACGAACCTCGGGCTGCTCTCGTTCCAGGAGGCCAGGGCACGGACCGGCCGGGTGTGCCCGCCGAGGGTCAGGTGCGGGGCCCGGCGGTGCAGCAGCCCCCAGCTCACCCGCCACGACGCCCCCGGGCCCGCCTGGGGCAGCCGGCCGGTGGTGCGCAACGCACCCAGCTGGCGCAGTCCCGGTCGGTCGGCGGGCCGGGCGGCACGGATCAGCGGGGCCGCGGTCAGGCTGCCGAGCACTTCCGGGGGGAGGTGCTCGGCGGGGCCTCCCCGGGGAAGCGTCAGGCGGGCCGCGAGGACGTCCCGGCCGAGATCGGGCAGCGCGGTCTCGTCCAGAGCACGCGGGGACGCCGCCAGTTCACGCCAGCCCGCCGGTCCTGCGGCGGCGGCGTGGCCGGAGAGGTGGCGTGCGAGGTAGCCGTTGGCCGGGCTCTCGGACAACTCGGTGCCGCGTTCCACGAGTTCGGTCAGGGCGCGGACGACGGCGACCTGGCGGCCGGTCCCGGACCGTGCCCTGAGCGCGTCGGCGAACGTACGGTGGGCGAGCCGGTGCACGGTCTGCCGTTCGTCTCCGTCGATCAGGACGTAGGCGGCGGCGCGGCCGAGCAGGCGGGTGATGTCGGTGTCGGCAGGGGCGGCGCCGTCCGGGGCGAACGCCCCGGCGACGGTGGCCCACACCTGGTCCGCGCGTGGCAGGCCGCGGCCCCGGGTGTGGGCGAGGGCCGCGAGCAGGTGCTCCGCGGCGGGGAACCCGTCGGTGATGCGTGCGAGCGCACCGTCCAGGAGCCCGCCCCCGTCCTGGGCCAGCAGCCGATCGAGGTCAGGGCGAAGGCCGGAGGTGAGCAACTCCGGTCGGTGCTCGATCTCCTGGACGACGAGCGCCGTCTGGAGGAACTGCCACGATCCGTCCGCGACGCGTTCCGCCGCGGCCTGTGCGACGAACGCGACGGCCTCCGGGTTCCCGAGTGCCCGCAGGCTCGCCGCGACGTAGCTGCGGACCGCTGCCGGATCCCCGGCCAGCCGGAGCACCCGCGCCTGCCCGGTTCCCTCGCCGAGCGCGTCGAGCAGCGTCCGCGCCGGAACTGCTCCCGGTTCTCCCGGCGTCGCGTCGGGGCGAGTGCCCACGATCAGCCGGACGCCGGGCAACTGGGCCAGCGCCCGCAGGAGGTCGGCGACGAGCAGCGGCTCGTCAGCCTCGTCGAGGGCGTCGGCGAGGACGTTCAGCCGGCCGCGTTCGCAGAGGGCGGCTTCGAGGGCGACGAGGCGGCTCTCGGCCGAGTGCTCGGGCACCGGAGCGCCCGGGACGCCGAACGCGGCGGCGAGTTGCTCGATCACCTCGCGGGGGTCGGCCCCGGCGAGGTGCAGGACGGCGTCGAACGGCGGCAGGTCGAGTCCCGGCTGGAGCTGTTCGCCGAAACCGGCTGCCTCCAGCTCGGCGCCGATCCCCGGGTGCGCGTGCATCAGCAGGTTGCCGAGGAACGCGGACTTGCCGACACCGGGGTCTCCGGTGACGGCGAGGATGTCCGGTGCCGAGGTGTCGGCGAGCCACTCGACGACGGCCTCCCGGTCGCCGGTGCGGCCGGTGAATCCCCAGGACAGCTCCGCGGGCCCGCTGGAAACCCCCTTGCGCAGGAAGTGGGCGAGCGCGCTGTCGCCCGGTGCGTCGAGCAGGCGGTGAAGGCGCCGGTAGTCCTCGACCGTGGCCGTCACCGGCAGCGGCCGCACGGGGCGTCGGCGCAGCGGCAAGGAGCGGCCGATGCCGATCTGCTTGACGACCAGCCCGTGGCCGCCGTCGAGCCGGGAGGCGAGGTCCGCCGGGCGTATGTCGGCGTCGTGATCGGTGTAGCCGGCCAGGACCCGGGCGAGTTCGGTGTACAGGGTTCCGAGGTGCCCCGGAGCGTGGTTCTCCCCGGATCCGATCAGCAGAGCACCGAAGTCCCCGCCCGCGGTCCGTTGCAGCCAGCGGAGCTCGCCTTCCACCTGGTCCATGAAGCCGGCGGCACCGCAGGCCTCCACCATGACCAGGGCCCAGTGCCGTTCTTCCCGGGACAGGTACTCGTCGTCGAGGTGGCGGGCCAGGCTCTGCGGAACGAATCCGGCGTCCCGCTCGCTGTCCGCCCTTGCAGGGACGAGCAGTTCGGCCCGGGCTCCGAGCGTTCTGCCGTGGCCGATCCAGAGCAACGCAGAGGTCCTGGCACCGCCCCCTGCGGCCCAGGCGGCCAGCCGGTCGTCGATGGCGGTCAGGTCGGTCGGCACTGTCCGTTCCCACGGGCGGGCGACCGCGCCGAGCTGGCCCAGCAGTTCTGTGATGCGGGCGGCCTCCGCGGTGGCAGCGACGTCCTTTTTGCCGTTGAAGGTGTCGACGGGGATGGCGAAGACCGGCATTTCCGCCACGTGGTCCTCGCCGTACCCGCTGCCGGGCATCGTGTCGGCTGCGCCGGTGCACGCCTCGCCGTCGTCGGTGCCGGGTTGTGTGCAGCGCATCGATCAGGCGTTCGCCGCTGCAGTCATGATGAAGTGCGAGATGGGTTCGGTGCCTCCGGAGACCTCAATGCGGTAGAGGCCGGGTTGGGTCAGGGTGCAAGCAGCGGAGAGGGTGTCCGTGTTCTCGCGGTCGCGGCGCAGCACGGTGCGGACGCTGGCGCGGGATCCCGTCACCTCCTCCACCGTGCAGTTCGCGGCGGCGGGGTTCGAGGTGCCTGCCAGCCGGATGGTGAACTCCTCTCCGAGCCTGACAGCCTCGGGCGCGTCGAGGGTGAACTCGCCGTCGCCGAGAACGTCGCCGAGTTCCTCCAGTCCGCGGACGCGGCTGAGCAGGGACACTGCCATGTTGCGCACCAGGTTGCCTGACATCAGCGTTCCGTGCTTGCGTGCAACGGGGATCTCTACGGCCGCACCATGCTGCGCCGCGGCGGTGCAGACGGTGCCGTCGCCGCCCAGGACCTGGCGCATCGGGCTGCCGTCCGGATGCCGTAGCAGAACTCCGTCCTTCCGCCTCGGCAGTTCCCCGGAAGCCACGACTTCTCCGGAATCGATGTGCAGGCTGGCAGACGTGGACTGCCGGACGCCGACCACCAAGCGGTGGTCACGGAGCCGGACGCTTGCCAGTTGCTGCTGCCAGGAGAGCGTGTCGGCCGCCAAGTCTGCGTCGCCGCCGATCGCCACGATGTCCTCGGCCGACAGATGCTTGGTTGCTTCACCGTCCCACAGGCACCGGTAGTTGGGCAGGAGGTCGTACAACCCAGGCATGGTCCGTCCGACCTCGCGCAGCTCCTCGCGAGGAAGCCACGGGGCACCGTTCCTGCCGGTGCTGAGGACGACCGCTGCCTTCACGGAACCGGCGAAGGGGGTGCCTGCTGTGAGCACGCCGGCTACTTCGTCCGCCGCCCCCGGCGTCGCGAACACCTCACGGACCAGTAGCCCGCCCATCGAGTGCGCGACGAAGAGGAGTTGCCCGGGCCGGTCCTCTCCCGTGCTCACCATGTGCCTGCCGTGTTCGGGGTGGGAACGCCACGTCGCCAGGTGCTGGTTCGCGAACTCGGCGAGCCTGGCTCCGTTGTGACGGACGGACAGTCGCCAGTCGTAGGCGAAGGTCGCCACCGCATGGGGGTGGACAGCATTGGCCCGGAGATCCCCGACGAGCTTGCTGTACGGCTCTATCCCACCAAGGTTGGGGAACCACTCGTGGACGGATAGCAGTCCCCTCGGCGTAATCCGCCCAGTGCTCCCGGCGCGTTCGTCGTCGGTCAGGGCCAACGACTTGAACCGGTCGAGTTGCATCCGGGCTGAGTACCGAAAGAGGTGCGGCGCACCCCAGAGCACCTTGCCGGCATCCGTGTCGATCAGCTCACTGCCCATGATCCCAGGGACGACGACCACCGCGTCGTGCAACAGCCGTTTCTGTCCCGCCACTGCCACTGCACGTCTCCCGGCGCTCGGTTGTCGGTCTGCTCATTATCCTGACGATGCATCAGAACAGGCATAAGATTCGGCCAAAAATCCCAATGTTGGCTTCGCGTCCTGGACGCACTCCTTGCCGCGTTCTCGGAGGTGCCGCTTCCAAGCGCGGGTGCGAGAGTTCGTCCGGCCAAGCCGGATGCACCCCGCTGCAGCCCGATCTCCGCGCAGGGCTACAGAGCGACGCATCGACGGCGCGGTCTTCAGCACGCCGCCTCAGGCACCTCCAGTCGCTGATCGCCAGCAGGTGCCGGGCGGGCTCGATGACAGGCCGGTTCATTCGCAAAATCGACGAGTGGCCATCGTAGTGTTGCTCGAGGGGTATGGATAGTCGCGTTGCGCCAGGATGGCCCTCGCCAGGCAACCGCAGTTCGAGATGGTCTTCCACATCGAGCGCGGCGAGGCACTTCGCGCCGCCGACGCGTGGATCCCCCGGCCGCGTCCAGAGGAGAGCGCGGACCGGTTCTGCGGCCTTGACGCGTATCGTGCGTTGGCCTTCCAACTGGTCGAGCAGTTGCAGGAGATGGGTCTGGCCGTTCTCCACGACGAGCCGGGCTCCTGGGCCGTCCCCAGGTTCTCCCTCGGCTTCACCTGCTCCGTCGGCCACGTGGTGACGCTCGACACTGGCGGTGAGTCTCCTGCTTCTGGCTGCACCCACGTGCCAGTGCGGTCCTGGCGCGGTCGGATCGAATGGCAAGTCGAGCGTGAGGCAAGTCACTCTCGAACTCTCGCTCGCGCGCCGCCTCTCACGCGCCTCTCACGGACTGGGTGTCATGAGTCGGCATCAAGCGTCATGCGGGGTGGACGAGATAGGCCCTGACCTGCGAAATCTGGACTGGCGAGCATCAGTCAGACGCCAGTTCGACCGCTGGGGGTCAAGGGGGTCAGTTCCGCCGCGTCGGCGGCCGGGGCGCCTCTGCTTCACATTGCTGCTGGGGACGCTGTGAGGCGCAGGTTGTCGGGCGCAGTGGAGCTGCAGAGGGTCGCGACTACAATGACACCCTGTTCGACGGGCCGAAGCGCATGGGAAAACCTCTTCCTCGGTGAGGGGCGAGAAGACGTCCTCTCGCGGCTCCCGAGCGGTGGGGACCGGGGAGCGCGCGGCGTTTCCGGTTTCCCTACGGTCCAGCCGTGACCGTGCGCCGTCAAGGCGATGGGACGAACTTGCTGACTTTTCGTCAATAAACCCCAACTCGCCGTCTCCGGAGGCGGCTTGAACGCCGGCTCACCGACCCGGCCCCGCGGCCCCGAGGGGCCGGAGCACCCGGCGACCCCGCCGCCTGCGAGAATTCCGGCATGGCTGAGCACGACAGCGACCACGGCTACCTCCTGGACAACCGCCAGTCGGAGGCGGGCATCCGCTTCCGCGCCCTCGCCGAGCTGTTCGACCCGGTGACCTTCCGGCACGTCGACGCCCTCGGGATCGGCCCCGGCATGCGCTGCTGGGAGGTCGGCGCGGGCGGCCCCTCGGTGCCGCTCGGGCTCGCCGAACGCGTAGGCCCGACCGGCACGGTGGTCGCCACCGACATCGACGTCTCCTGGACCGCCCCCGCCGCCGGCGGCGTGATCGAGGTGCTGCGCCACGACGTGGCCGCCGACCCGCCGCCGCCCGGCGGCTTCGACCTGGTGCACGCCCGGCTGGTCCTGGTGCACGTCGCCGACCGCGCCGAGGCCCTGCGCCGGATGGTCCAGGCGCTGCGCCCCGGCGGCCGGCTGCTCCTGGAGGACGCCGACCCGGCCCTCCAGCCGCTGCTCTGCCCGGACGAGTCCGGGCCCGACGAGCGCCTCGCCAACCGGCTGCGGTCGGGCTTCCGCACCCTGATGGCCGGGCGCGGCGCCGACCTCGCGTACGGGCGGACGCTGCCCCGGGCGCTGCGCGAGGCCGGCCTCGTCGACGTCCGGGCCGACGCCTACTTCCCGATCACCTCGCCGGCCTGCGCGGTCCTGGAGGACGCGACGGTCCGGCAGATCCGCGGGCTGCTGGTGCGGGAAGGGCTCGCTACGGACGAGGAGATCGACCGCCACCTGGCCAACGTCGCCGGCGGCCGGCTCGACCTGGCCACCGCCCCGATGATCTCCGCCTGGGCGCGCCGGCCGTGAACCGCCGCCCGGCCGCGGACCGGACTCCGGCCGCGGACCGCCGCCCGGCCGCGGACCGCCGCCCGCGCCTGCTCGTCGTGAGCGGCCCGCCCGGGGCGGGCAAGACGACGCTGGCGCACGCCCTCGCCGACGCGCTCGGCCGGCCGGCGGTCTGCCGGGACGAGATCAAGGAGCGGATGGCCGCCGCCGGGGAGGCGCCGGCCGAGGACCTGGACCGGCGGACGCTGCACGAGTTCTTCCGCACCGCCGAGCGGCACCTGCGCGCGGGAACGGACCTGGTGGCCGAGGCGGCCTACCAGGACCGGCTGTGGCGGCCCGGGCTGACGCCGCTCGCCGACCTCGCCGAACTGCGCATCGTGCGGTGCACCGTGGACCCGGAGGCCGCCCGCGAGCGGATCGCCCGCCGGGCCGCCGGGACGCCCGGCCGTGCCGTCCACGCGGACGGCGAACTGCTGCGCCGCATCGCGCGCGGCGAGCGGCCGATCGAGTCCTGGACACCGATCGAGCTGGACGCCCCCTGCCTGGCCGTGGACACCACCCGGGGCTGGAACCCGCCCCTGGAGCGGATCGCGGCCTTCGCCACCGGCGCCGCCGAGGATCCCTCCGGCCGGGAGGGGAACCGGGGGCCGTCGTCGGTCTAACCTCGACGGTATGGACGCGTTCGAACACCCGGGCGGACGGGCCGCCGTGCCACCGGGGGAGCGGCTGGAAGCCCTGGTAGGGCTGCTGGAGCGGCGTGGCACGGTGGTGCTCAGCGGGGCGGGCCTGTCCACCGAGTCCGGGATCCCCGACTACCGCGGCGCCACCGGCCGCCGCCGCAGCGGCACCCCGATGACGTACCAGGAATTCACCGGCAGCGCCGACGCCCGGCGCCGCTACTGGGCCCGCAGCCACAGCGGCTGGCCCGCGATCGCCGGAGCCCGGCCCAACGCCGGACACCACGCGGTGGAACGGCTGCGCCGGGCCGGGCACGTCGCGGCGGTCATCACCCAGAACGTGGACGGTCTCCACCACGCGGCCGGCACCCGGGAGGCCGTCGAGCTGCACGGCGGACTCCGCCGGGTGGTCTGTCTCGACTGTCGCCGCTCCAGCGCCCGGGCCGAGCTGGACCGGCGGCTGGAGGAGCTCAACCACGGCTTCCGGCCGACCGGGGCGGAGCTGCGGCCCGACGGCGACGCGCGGCTGCCGCAGCCCGTGGTGGACGGCTTCCGGGTCGCCGCCTGCACGGACTGCGGCGGAGTGCTCAAGCCCGACGTGGTCTTCTTCGGCGAGAACGTCCCGCCGCCCCGGGTCGAGCACTGCTTCGAACTGGTCGACGCGGCCAGTTCGCTGGTGGTCCTCGGCTCCTCGCTGGCGGTGCTGTCCGGGCTGCGCTTCGTGCGCCGCGCCGCCCGGTCGCGGCTGCCGGTCGCGATCGTCAACCAGGGGCCGACGCGCGGCGACGAACTCGCCGCGCTCCGGCTCGACCTGCCGCTGGGGCCGGCCATGACGGAGGTCGCCCGGCTGCTCGACGCGGCCTGACGGGCCTGTTCGCGGCCCTGGTGGGCCCGGCGCGGCTCGGCGGCCGGGCCGGGCCCACCAGGGCGGGCGCGCTCAGCCGGCCGGCAGAGCGGGCCGGCCCGGCACCCACAGCGGCACCCGGCCGTCGCGCGGCATGGAACGCGCCGCGTCCTGTTCCAGCCACCCGCCGACCCGTTCCGGATCGCCCTCGCACAGCTCCACCAGCGCGGCCGCGGCGATCCGGGTGCAGCACAGCACCAGCGCCAGGGTGTCCTGGCGGCGGTGCCGCTCCCGTACGTACGCCTCGCCGCGCTCCTCGATCCGGCGGGCGTGGCACGGCCCGTCCTCGGCGGTCAGCGCCTGGACGCCGTGCCACACCAGGGTCAGCGCACAGGGCTCGGCCGGGTGCGAGGCGCCCTCGCGCTGCGCCTGGTCACGAGCCTCCGCCGAGCGCTGCCCCAGCCATTCCAGCGCCGCCGGCCCGTCCTCCCGGCAGGAGCGCAGCACCAGCTCCGCGGCCCGGGCCACCAGGGCCCGCAGGAGCGCCGGCGCGGGCACCCGCAGTCCGGACGCGGGTCCGTCGCCGAACGCCAGCCAGGCATCGGCGAACGAGGCCGCCCGCAGTCCGCCCATCCAGGCCGGTTCCCCGGCCTCCGTACTCAGCCAGTCCTGTGCCCCCAGCCGCACCAGCCCCACGGCCGTCAGGCGCGCCGCGTCCCCGTCCAGCTCCCGCAGCCATCCACTCCGCACCAGTACACACCCCCGTCAGCGGTTCATCCCCGTGAGGCCTCATCCCACCACACCAGGACGGGAACGAACTAGACAGGGGCACGTCACAATCTGGAAGCGAGTCCTCCGGGTAGTCCTCCGGCGGAGTCGGCCGGGAGCCGGCCGGGGCGGGGCCGGGGCGACCGGCCGGGGCGCCGTGGTGCGGCCGTGGCGCGTTTGGCCCCCCGGGGTGTGGGCGTCGGCTGAGTTGGGCAGGGGCACGTCAGGACCCGGGCGGCTGTGCGGACGCCCGGTGCGTCGGGGCGGGCCGGTTGCGGCCTGCCATCACTGTGGTGCGAGCCCGTCGATCGGGGCGAGGGCGTCCTCGACCGATCCCGCCGGCTCGATCACCGGACAGAGGACCCCGCGGACAGTGCGGGTGGCGTCCAGTACGAGGGTGAGCCGCCTTGAGCCGGTCGACGCCCGCCGCCCGGAAGGTGGGCAGGCGCGGCGCGGCGGTCACCGTCCAGGTGGCGCCGGGTGCCACGGGGTCGGTCGACTCGCCTGTGGCGGCGGGGAGTTCCGGCTCGGGCAGCCGGTGGTCGGTCCGGCCGTGCACGCGGCGGGCCGCTTCTCCAGCACCCCGGCGGCGACCGGCGCCTTGAGGCGGTCGGTGAGGACGCGGCGGCTGACGCCCGGTCCGGTGCAGTGGACAGGTTGCGACAGAAGGGGTGGGCCCGATGGTGGATGTGACGACGCGGACAGCGGTCGCGGCGGACCGGGGAGCGGAGCACGAGGCGCGACGCCGGACTTCGGCAGGAGTGTTCTGGCGCTACTGGACGGGATCGCTGGTCAGCCGGCTCGGGGACCAGGTGACCAGTGTCGCCCTGCCGTTGATCGCCGTGCTCACCCTGCACGCGACGGCCTGGCAGGTCGGCCTGATCACCGGCGCCGGGTACCTGGCGTGGCTGCTGGTCGGACTGCCGGCCGGCGTCCTGGTCCACCGGCTCCCGCTGCGCGGCACCCAGGTGGTGACGGACCTGGTGCGCGGGCTGGCCGTGGCCTCGGTTCCGGTGGCGGCCGCGCTGGGCGGCCTCGGCCTGCCGCACCTGGTGGCGGTCGCGCTGCTGGTCGGGCTGGCGAGCGTGGTCTTCGACGTCGGCAACTCCACCTTCCTGCCCTCCATCGTCCCCAGGGAGGAGCTGACCGCCCGCAACAGCCTGCTCTCCGGCAGCAGCGCCGCGACCGAGCTGGCCGGCCCCTCGCTCGGCGGGGTGCTGGTCCAACTCGTCGGCGGCGCGGCCGCGATGGTGCTGGACGCGGTCAGCTACCTGGTCTCGGCGGCCCTGCTGCGCAGCCTGCCGCGCGCGGAACGGTCCGCCGTCGCCCGCCCGGCCGGCGCGGGGATGCGGGAACAGATCCGCGAGGGCTGGCACTTCGTCACCCGGCACCCGGTGATCGGGCCGTGCGCCGCCGACGCCACCGCGGTCAACTTCGTCGCCGGCGGGCTGATGACACTCACCCCGGTGTTCCTGGTCGACACCCTCGGCGCGCCGGCCGCCGCCGTCGGCGCCCTGATGGCCACCGGCGGCCTGGGCAGCCTGATCGGCGCCGCCCTCACGCCCCGGGTGGTCTCCCGGATCGGCAGCGGCGGCGCCCTGCGGAGGTCGGCGCTGACCGCCGCGCTCTTCACCTTCCTGCTCCCGGCGGCCGGCTCCGGCTGGGCGGCGCTGGTGTTCGCCGTCGGCAACGCGGGCTTCTCGGCGGGAGTGGTGGTCACCAGCATCGTCACCCGCACCCACCGGCAGACCCACACCCCGCCGGAGCTGCTGCCCAGGGTGATGGCCACCGTCCGGTTCGTCTCCTGGGGCGCCATCCCGGTCGGCGCGGTGCTGGCCGGGGCCGCCTCCACGGCCTGGGGCCCGCGCACGGCGCTGCTCCTGCTGGCGGTGTGCAGCCTGGCCGGCCCGGCGATCCTGCTGGCCGGTTCGATCCGCCGGGTGCGCGACCTCGCCTGAGCGGGGAAGCCGAGGGACGGCGGCGGGCGACCGGCCTCTCCCTGGCCGCGTACGACTGTCGGACGGGTGGACGAGAATGGCAGCATGTCGCCGGTACCGTCCACACCCGCCGTCTCCGCCCGCATGAGCCGACAGGCATCGCGGGACACCGCCCAGGAGCTGGCCGTCCGCCGTCTGCTCCATGCCGGCGGGTACCGCTACCGTGTCCAGCGGCCGGTGCCGGGCATGCCTCGCCGTACGGTGGACATCCTCTTCCCGGGGCCGAAGGTGGCGGTCTTCCTCGACGGCTGTTTCTGGCACGGGTGCCCGCAGCACGCCACGCACCCCAGGAGCAACGCCGAATGGTGGCGGACCAAGCTGGGCCGCAACATCGAGCGCGACACCGAGACGACGGAGCACCTGCGGGACGAGGGCTGGACGGTGCTCCGCTTCTGGGAGCACGAGAAGCCCGAGGAGGTCGCGCTGCGGGTCGCCGAGACGGTGGACCACGAACGGAAGCGCCCCGCCCGGGCCGCCCCGTCCAGGCGGGGGGTCTGACGGGTCGGAAGCGGCCGGATAACCTGGGGCGCCATGATGCGTGTGTGGATGTTGCCGCTGCTGCTGGTGCTCGGCGGTGCGGCCGTCGCGAGCGGCCCGGCCCTCGAAGGGAACGGCGGGGTGGCCGTCCTGTTCCTGGTGCCGTTCGTCGGGCTCGCGGCCGTGAACTCGCCGCTGGTCTTCCCGAAGTCGCTCGGCGCGGCCGAGGCGCAGCGCCGCAGCGCGGCCGACGGCCGGCCGGTGGTGTACTGGCGGCCGGGCTGCAAGTACTGCCTGCGGCTGCGTTTTCGGCTCGGCCGGTCGGCCCGGCGGCTGCACTGGGTCGACATCTGGAGCGACCCGGAGGCGGCGGCGGTCGTACGGGCGGCCAACGACGGCAACGAGACCGTGCCGACCGTCGTCGTGGACGGCCGGCCGCACACCAACCCGGACCCCGCGTGGGTGCGCGGCCGGCTGTCCGCCACCTGAGCGGCGGGCGCGCCGCCGCACCCCGTCGACGCGGAGGGCGGTGCCACCGATCCGCTCGGTGGCACCGCCCTGGTCGGTGTCAGCCGACGGCGACTCCGTCGGCGCCCAGGCCGGCCGTGTTGCCGACGGCCTTCAGCGCATCCGCGGAGGAGGCGGCGCGGCACGCCATCTCCACGGCGTGGAAGCCGACTTCGGGTCCGACCCGGTCGGCGGGGCCGCCGGGTGCGTCGCGGAAGACGGCGACCTCGCCCGGGAGCAGCTCCGAGCGGAGCAGGCTCGCCAGGCCGGCCCGGCCGCTCAGGCTCAGCTTGCGGTAGATGCGCGTCAGGTGCTGTTCCACCGTGCTGACGGTGATCCAGAGCTTGTCGCTGATCTCCCGGTTGCTGTCGCCCTCGGCCGCCAGTTTCGCCACCCGGAGCTCGGCCCGGCTGAGGCCGGTGAGCAGCGAGCCCACCGCCCCGCCCGGGGTGGTCGCCGGGGGCGGTCCCAGCGGGAGCGCCGGCTCGTCGTCCTCGCGCGGGCCGTCCTCGGCCGGGCGGCGGTCGCCGCAGTCCCCGAGCCCGGTGTCGGTGAGCGGGTCCGCGCGCGGTTCCTCGTCGGGCCCGAACCCGTCGCCGACGGACCGCCCGTGTTCCACGGCCGGGGCGAATCCGGCCCGGATCCGCTGGGTCCCCGCCTCCGTCCGGGCCGGTTCGAGCCGGTCGCCGGGCGTCCGCAGGCGGTCGACGGCCTCCTGCAGCAGGGCGGGCTTCTCCCGGCCCCCGTCGTGGTCGGCCAGGATCCGGAGCAGGGCGCCGCGGGTGCGGTCGTCCAGGGACGGTTCCCGCAGCTGACTTGCCGCCAGGTCCCGGGCGGCGACCGGGTCACCGGCCTGGAAGGTGGCCTCGACCAGGCTGGCGGTCAGCGGGATCAGGGCGGGGATGTCCAGTTGCCAGACCCTGAGCCGACGGGCGCAGGTCCGGAGGTCGTCGAGCGCCTCCGTGGTCCGCCCGGCCGCCAGGGCGAGCCGGCCGCGGGCGTGCAGGTAGCGGATGCCCATCACGGTCTCGAACATGGCGCTCGGGACCTCCCGGCCGGCCTCCTTGGCGGCGTCGTCCGTCCGGCCCAGCGCGAGGTGGGCCTGGATGAGCACCGACAGCGGGTAGCCGATCGACACCCCCCAGTTCTCCTCGCCCGCCAACGACAGGGCGTCCGAGGCGAGTTCGGCGGCGGTCTCGGGGTCCCCGTCGCGCAGGCACACGTCGGCCCGGGCCGCCTTGAGCTGGGCCAGCCAGGTGGTCGCACCCCGACGGGTGGCGTGGCCGATCAGCTCGTCGCACCAGAGCAGGGCCCGGCCGGGCTGGTCCCCGTCGGCGAGGGCGAGGATCGCCGTGGTGATCGCTTCCAGCGGCATCCCGTCCACCCGGCAGGAGGACAGGACGCGTTCGGCGAGCGAGGCGCTCTCCGCGTCGCCGCCCCGGGCCCAGACCCGGGAGAAGACCCCGATCGCCTCCGCGGCCGCGGGCAGGCAGGCGCCCCCGCTCCCGGTGCCGCAGAGCTCGTCGAGGTTCCAGGACCGGGTGAAGGACGGGCCGAAGAACCAGTGGAAGACGTGCAGGAGTTCGACGCCGTCCTCGTGCCCGAGGGTGAGGTGCGAGCGCTTCGCCTCCGCGAGGACGGTGGAGACGGTGGTGAGGTCTCCCCGCCACAGCAGCGCCCGGATCAGCGCGACGACGTCCTTGCCGGTGAGCTTGCCCTCCACCAGGGCCTCGCGCAGCGCGCTGGTGTGCGGGGCGACCGCGCTGGGGTTGGTCTGCCAGGTGGAGTGGACGTAGGTGCGCAGGGTGGCCAGGTGCTGGTCGTCGTTGGCCGCGGCCAGCGCCAGGTTGAGGTAGAGGTGTGCGGTCGAGGTCTTCCCCTCGGCCAGCTCCTGCTCCGCGGCGTCGGTGAGGATCGGTACGGTCCAGTCGCCGTCGGCCTCGCCCGCGGCGACGATCTGGGCGGCGATGACCGTGGTGGCCATGCCCAGGTCGCGCCGGAGCTTCGTCGCCCGGGTGTACAGCGTGGTCTGCTCGGTGCGCGAGAGCGAGGCGAGCACGGCGGCCGCGACGTTCGGGTGACGGAACTCGTCGCCGGCGGTCAGGCCGGCGTTGGTGAGGATCTCCAACGCGTGCCCGACGCACCGCTGGTCGAGGTCGAGCAGCCGGCCGAGCAGCGCCGGGGAGGCGTGCTCGCGCAGGACGGCCATGCCGCTGGCGACCGCGAGGATCTGCGGTTCCCAGCGGTAGAGGCAGGCCAGGACGGCCATTTCGAAGGACCGGCCGACGCGCGGCAGGTCGTCGGGCCGGGACCGGTCGTGGGTGGCGTCGAGGTGGTTGTCCTCGATCAGGGCGTGGACCAGGATCGGGTTGCCCCCGCTCAGCCGGTGGACGGCCGGGGCGAGTCGCGGCGCGATCGAGTGGTCCGGGGTCCGTTCCAGGATGGTGCGGACGGTGTCCTCGGACATCGGCTTGAGCTGGACCCTGCTGTGCGGCGCGCGGGTCACCTCGGCGCGGAACAGCGGCAGTGTGGGCTGCGGCCGGTCCCACTCGTTGAGCACCATGAGCATGCGCTGGGGGCGCATGCGGCGCTGGAGGTAGAGCAGCGCCTGGAGCGAGGCGGTGTCCGCGAAGTGCACGTCGTCGATGCCGACCACCACGGACCGGCCCTCGCAGGCGCCCAGGAGGACGTTGCAGAGCCGACGGATGGTCTCGTTCTCGACGGCCTGCGGCCGTTCGAAGCGGTGGTCGGGTTCCAGGTGGTCGCCGAACGCCTCCGCGACCAGGGCGGATATTTCCGCGGCGAGTTCGTTCGGCAGTTCGGCGCAGCGCAGCAGCTGCTCGATGACCCCCATGGGGAGATCCCGTTCCGCCCGCGAACCGGTCGCCTGGAGGACCAGTGCTCCTTCTTTTGCCGCCAGCGCCGAGAAATCGTGCAGAAGTTGGGTCTTACCACTTCCCAGGGTTCCGCTGACGAGGACCACCCGACCGTTCCCGCAGGACAGTCCCTCGAACAGGTCCAGTAAATACTCCAACGCTTCATGCTGTTCGGCTCGAATCAGCAAGAATGCCTCCGAGTTGTTGTGTAAAAGCCTTGCATCCACCGCAACGGAAAGGCTGACTCCCCCGTTTTGCCTTGAGCCTCCATGACGTTGCGTGATCACTCAGATGCACGGTGTACACAGCGCGAGGGGAACGCCGGCGGGACCGAGTGCCCGGGTTTGCATCTACTTTCACCCTAGGCGAACTTCAACGGCGAACGCTAGGGACTCCGTTCAGCGCAACACCGGTGACTTAAGCATCGTGCGTGTAGCGTGGTTTCAGGAGGTGTCGGATGTCGCGACCAGGGCAGTTCGGCCCGGAACCGGGCGGGGGACTGCCCGACCGCATCGCGGTCGGGCTGCTGACCGGGTCGTTCCCGCCGGAGCTGGTGGAGCGGGTGGTGGCCCGGTGCGGGCGGGAGGGGCAGCGGAACCGCCTGCTGACGCCGAAGGTGACGGTCTACCTGGTCCTGGCGATGTGTCTGTTCCCGGGCCACGGCTACCAGGAGGTCGCCCGCAAGCTCGTCCGGGGACTGGCCTGGGCGGGGCGCTGCACGGCGCCGGGGCAGGTGCCCAGTACGGCGGCGATCTCGCGGGCCCGGGTGAAGCTGGGGGCGGAGCCGTTCAGGGAGTTGTTCGCCGAGGTCGTCCGGCCGGCGGCGGTCGAGGAGGCCGGGCGGGCCGGGCAGGTCGGGCAGGTAGGGGGTGTCCGGTACCGGGGGCGGCGCCTGGTCGCCGTCGAGGGCGCGGCGATCGAGGTGCCGGACAGTGCCGAGAACGTGGCGTACTTCGGACCGCCGGAGCCCGGGGGCGGGTACCCGCGGGTGCGGCTGGCGGCCCTGGTCGAGTGCGGCACCGGCGCGGTCGCCGCGGCGGCCACCGGCCCGTCGGCGGCCGCCGTGCCGAACCTGGCCCGGGGCCTCTTCGACCGCCTCGGCGGCGGGGACCTGCTGCTCGCCGACCAGGGCGGGTTCGACGCTCCGGCGGTGTGGCGGGACGCCTCGGCCGGCGGGGCGGACCTGCTGTGGCGGGTCGGTCCGGACGCGGTGCTGCCGGTGCGTCAGCTGCTGGGCGACGGCTCGTTCCTGTCCGGGTTCGCCGCCGACGGGGGCGGTCGCGGCGGTGGCGGGTCGGGCCGGTCGACGGGGTCGGCGGGGGCGCCGGTGGTGCGGGTGGTCGAGGACCCCTCGGCGGGGGAGCCGGGCCGGCTGCTCACCACGATCCTCGACCCGGGGCGGGCCCCCGCCGCGGAGCTGGCCGCGCTGCACGGCGCGTGGAGGTCGGGGGCGAGGGCCCTGCGGGACCTGGCGGCCGATCAGCTGGAGGCCGTGCGGGTGCTGCGCTCGCGCTCGCCCGAGGGGGTCGAGCAGGAGGTCTGGGGGCACCTGCTGGTCCATCACGCCCTGCGCCGGCTGCGGGTCTCCGGCCCGGATCGTTAAGTCACCGGTGCGGTGAAACTGAATCAGCCGTTCCACTTCTCCGTGATGGCCGAAACGTGACGGCGCATTCCGGATCGGTGCGCATATCCGATGGGACGGAGGGCCCGGGGGCTTTTCGGTGGTGCCGGAACGGATCGGAGGCGTTCGTTCCGCACACGTTCTGCCTGCCAGGCCCGCAGGTCCCACCGCCGGCCCCGGGGATTCCCCGGCCGGGCGCCGGCGGCGGTTCCACCGGTGGAATCAGCGCGTCCGGTTCGATCGGTTCCGCCGGCCGGCACCCCTAAAGTTGGCCGGGCACCGCCCCCTAACCTCCCCCCCGGTCCGACGAGGCGCCCTTGCCCCGACGGCGCCGCCGACATAGGGCGTGCCCCGGCGCGACCCGACCGCCCGCGCGGCCGCCGCGCTCCAGCGGCCCGGGAAGGTGCCGGGCGCCGGCGGGCATCCCCTACCAGGGCGGCCGCAGGACCACGCGCGCGTGCGCCCGCGCCGTGCGGCTAGGGGTTGTCGGGCCGGGCCGGGCCGGTCACGGTAGGAGCCGTTGAGGTCCCGACAGGACAGCGGGCGACCGGAGCCGGCCACGAACCCTCGTGCGCTCCCGCCCGCGGATCAAGGTGAGACGCGCGGTCCCGCAGGTCCGCGGGCGGTGCCTCACCGGTGTCGCGGTCCCACCACGCCGACCGCCGGAGGGATTCCAGTCACCATGGCAGCTATCGACGATCTGTGGGTGCGCCGCTACCACCCCGCGCCCGAGGCCCGGCACCGGCTGATCTGCCTGCCGTACGCGGGCGGGTCCGCGAGCTACTTCTTCCCGGTGTCCCGCGCGCTGTCGCCGCAGGTCGACGTCCTCGCGGTGCAGTACCCCGGCCGTCAGGACCGGCGCCAGGAGCCCTGCGTGGAATCCGTGCAGGAACTGGCCGACCTGCTGGTCGACGTCGTCAAGCCGTGGGCCGACCGCCCGCTGTCGCTGTTCGGCCACAGCATGGGCGCCTCCGTGGCGTTCGAGCTGGCGCTGCGGCTGGAGGACCTCGGCATCGTGCCGCACACGGTGTGGGCCTCCGGGCGGCGCGCCCCCGGCGCCCACCGCGACGAGCGGTTCCACCAGCTCGACGACCAGGGCCTGCTCACCGAGATCAAGCGGCTGGACGGCACCGACAACAACCTCCTCGACGACGAGGAGATGGTGCGGATGGTCCTCCCGGTGCTGCGCAGCGACTACCGGGCCGCCGAGACCTACCGCCCCACCCCCGGTGCCGCGCTCACCGCGCCGGTCCTCGCCCTGGTCGGCGACGACGACCCGAAGGTCACCGTGGACGAGGCCCGGAAGTGGGCCGAGCACACCTCGGGCCCGTTCGAGCTCGAAGTCTTCCGCGGTGGCCACTTCTACCTCAACGCCCACGCCAACACCGTCGTCGACCGGATCCGCACCAGGCTCGGCTGACCGCTCCGCCGTTCCTCCGCGTCATCCGTCCACGCGAAGTTCCGCCGCGTCATTCATCCACGCGAATCGACCGTGTTGAAGGGCAGCCGGTTTCGAACCGGTTCTAGAGCTGCTCTGCGAGCCGGTCCTCGGAAATCCCGGAAAACTGCCCAGAGGAGTCGTTCGTGTCCAAGTCGCTCTACGAACTCGGTGAGATTCCGCCGCTCGGCCTCGTGCCCGAGCAGATGTACGCGACCGTCATCCGGCAGGACCGCTTCGGCGAGCCCCTCAAGGCGATGCAGACCGAGGTCGTCGACGTGCCGGAGCCCGGTTACGGCGAAGTGCTGGTGTACGTCATGGCCGCCGGAATCAACTACAACAACGTCTGGGCGTCGCTCGGCGAACCCATCGACGTCATCGCGATGAGACAGCGGCTGCTCGGCGAGAAGGAGGATTTCCACATCGGCGGCAGCGACGGTTCCGGAGTCGTCTGGGCCGTCGGCGAGGGCGTCAAGCAGTTCAAGGTCGGCGACGAGGTCATCCTTTCCGGAGCGACCTGGGACGAGACGGCGGAGGACGTCCGCACGGGCGTCGACCCGATCGCCTCGAAGTCGCTGCGGGCCTGGGGCTACGAGACGAACTACGGCTCCTTCGCCCAGTACACCGTGGTGCGCGAGCACCAGCTCCACCGCAAGCCGGCCAACCTGTCCTGGGAGGACGCCGGCGGCTACCTGGTCACCGGCGCCACCGCCTACCGGCAGCTGACCGGCTGGGCCCCGCACGACGTCCGCCCGGGCGACCCGGTGCTGATCTGGGGCGGCTCCGGCGGCGTCGGCTCGGCGGCCATCCAGATCGTGAAGCTGCTCGGCGGCATCCCGATCGCCGTGGTCTCCAACCCGGACCGGGTCCAGTTCTGCCTGGACCTCGGCGCCGCGGGCGTGATCGACCGCCGGGAGTTCACCCACTGGGGTCGGCTGCCGGACCTCGACGACGAGGCGGCCGGCCGGGCCTGGACGGCGGAGGCCCGCCGGTTCGGCGCGAAGATCTGGGAGATCCTCGGGGAGCGCCGCAACCCGAAGATCGTCGTCGAGCACCCCGGCGAGGACACCCTGCCGACCTCGCTGTTCGTCTGCGAGAACGGCGGCATGGTCGTGCTCTGCGGCGGCACCAGCGGCTACAACGGCGACCTCGACCTGCGCTACCTGTGGATGCGCAGCAAGCGCCTCCAGGGCTCGCACGCCTCGAACACCCGGGAGAACCGCGCGGTCATCGGGCTGATGGCGGACGGCCGGCTCGACCCGTGCATCACCTGGTGCGGCACCTTCGACCAGATCGGCGAGGCCCACCAGATGCTCTACGCGAACCAGCAGGGCGTCGGCAACCTGGCCGCCCTGGTGAACGCCGCGGCACCGGGGCAGACCTCGCTGCGGACCGGCTGAACGACGGGACGGGAGCCGCGCCGCCCCGGCGGCGCGGATTTCCGGAGCGAATAACGGAGCGGGAACCGCGCGAATGCGGTTCCCGCTCCGACGGCGAACGGCCCGGAACGGCCCGTGCCATCTGATGTCCTTTTTTCTGGGGTCGGCTAGGGGTATCGCGCGGGGATTCTCTCCCTAGGATGCGAAACGCTGCGGTCTCACGGGTAATCGGTACCGGCTGCGGTCCACCGCCGGCCGGGAGTAGGGGTTGATCAGCGTGGGGGAAGAGCAAAAGTATCTCGAATACCTGAAGCGGGTGACGGCCGATCTCCGGCGCACACGTCGTCAGCTCCAGGTGGCGGAGATGCGCGAGCGCGAGCCCATCGCGATCGTCGCGATGGCCTGCCGTTACCCGGGCGGCGTGAGCTCGCCGGCCGACCTGTGGCGGCTGGTGACCCGCGGCGGTGACGCCATCACCGGTTTCCCCGAGGACCGCGGCTGGCCGGCCGGGTCCGGCTACGCCGACGAGGGCGGATTCGTCGACGGGGTCGCCGAGTTCGACGCCGCGCTGTTCGGCATCTCCCCGCGCGAGGCGCTGGCCATGGACCCGCAGCAGCGGCTGCTGCTGGAATCCGCCTGGGAGGTCGTGGAACGGGCCGGGATCGACCCGCGCTCGCTCTCCGGCAACCGGGTCGGCGTCTTCGTCGGCGCCTCCGCCTCCGGCTACGCCGAGGGCGCCCACTCCCTGCCCGAGGGCGCCGCCACCCACCTGGCCATCGGCAACGCGGCCAGCGTGGTGTCCGGCCGGGTCGCGTACGCGCTGGGCCTGGAGGGCCCGGCCGTCACCGTCGACACGGCCTGCTCCTCCTCCCTGGTCGCCCTGCACCTGGCCGTCCACGCGCTGCGCGCGGGCGACTGCGAGCTGGCGCTGGCCGGCGGCGTCACGGTGATGTCCTCGCCGAGCGTCTTCGCGGAGTTCAGCCGCCTCGACGGCCTGGCCGGCAACGGGCGCTGCAAGGCCTTCGCCGAGGGCGCCGACGGCACCGGCTGGGGCGAGGGCGTCGGCCTGCTGATGGTCGAACGGCTCTCCGACGCCCAGCGGCTGGGGCACCCGGTGCTCGCCGTGGTGCGCGGCAGCGCCGTCAACCAGGACGGTGCCTCCAACGGCCTCACGGCCCCCAACGGCCCGTCCCAGCAGCGGGTGATCCGTCAGGCGCTGGCCGGCGCGGGGCTCGCCCCGGCCGACGTGGACGCGGTCGAGGCGCACGGCACCGGCACCCGGCTCGGCGACCCGATCGAGGCCCAGGCCCTGCTCGCCACGTACGGGCGGGAGCGTGCCGAGGGCGGTCCGCTGTGGCTGGGCTCGGTCAAGTCCAACATCGGGCACACCCAGGCCGCGGCCGGCGTGGCCGGTGTGATCAAGATGGTGCAGGCGATCCACCACGGCGTGCTGCCGGCCACCCTGCACGTGGACGCGCCCACCCCGCACGTGGACTGGAGCGAGGGCGGCGTCGAGCTGCTCACCGAGGCCCGGTCGTGGCCGGAGACCGACCACCCCCGCCGGGCCGGCGTCTCCTCGTTCGGCATCAGCGGCACCAACGCGCACGTGATCATCGAGGCGGCGCCCGCGCCCGCCGAGCCGCAGGCCGAGGGCGAGGCCGGGCCGGACGCCGGCACCGAGCCGGCCGCCCAGGCCGCCCAGGTCTCCCAGGCCGACCCGGCCCCTTCGGCCCCTTCGGCACCCGCGCCCGCCGCCGGCCGGCCGCCGCTGTGGCCGCTCTCCGGCAAGGGCGCGGCCGGGCTGCGCGCCCAGGCAAGCCGACTGCGCGCCCACCTCGCCGAGACCGAGGCGCCCGACCCCGTCGACCTCGCCTGGTCGCTCGCCACCACCCGCGCGGGCCTGGACCACCGCGCGGTGGTCCTCGGCGACCTCCTCCCGGGCCTGGACGCGCTCGCCGGGGGCGACCCGGCCGCGGCGGTGACCGGCGTGGTGGGCGAGGGCCGCTGCGCCTTCCTGTTCACCGGCCAGGGCTCGCAGCGCGCGGCGATGGGCCGGGGGCTGTACGAGGCCTTCCCCGCCTTCGCCGAGGCCTTCGACGCCGTCTGCGCCGAACTGGACCGCCACCTCGACGGATCGGTCAAGGACGCGGTCTTCACCGGCCGCGGCCTCGACCTGACGATGTGGACCCAGGCCGGCCTGTTCGCCGTCGAGGTCGCGGGCTTCCGGCTGCTCGAATCCTGGGGCGTGGCCCCCGACTTCCTGCTCGGCCACTCCGTCGGCGAACTCGCCGCGGCGCACTGCGCGGGCGTCCTCACGCTCGCGGACGCCTGCGCCGTGGTGGCCGCGCGCGGCCGGCTGATGCAGGCGCTGCCGTCCGGCGGCGCGATGCTCGCCGTCCGGGCCACCGAGGCCGAGGCCGTCGAGGCGATCGCCGGACGCGCCGACGTCGCGGCGGTCAACGGGCCGTCCTCGGTCGTGGTCTCCGGCACCGCGGAGGTGATCGACGAACTGGCCGCCCGCTGGGCGGCCGAGGGCCGCAGGACGAGCCGGCTGACGGTCTCGCACGCCTTCCACTCCGCCCTGATGGAGCCGATGCTCGCGGACTTCCGCGCGGTGCTGGAGACGGTCTCCTTCGCCCGCCCCCGGATCGCGATCGTCTCCAACCTGACCGGAGCCGTCGCCGCGCCCGACCTGCTCACCACCCCGGAGTACTGGGTGCGGCACGTGCGCGAGGCCGTCCGGTTCGCCGACGGCGCCGCCTGCCTGGCCGCCCGGGGCGTGACCCGCTTCGTCGAGCTCGGCCCGGACGGCGTGCTCTGCGGGATGGCCCAACAGGCCGGTGCCGAGGGCGTGTTCGCCCCGTTGCTGCGTCGCGACCGGGACGACGCCGAGTCGGCGCTGACCGCACTGGCCCGGATCTGGACGGCCGGCGTCGAGGTCGACTGGCGCACCGTGCTGCCCGAGGGCCGCCGGGTGGAGCTGCCGACGTACGCCTTCCAGCGCGAGCGCTACTGGCCGCAGAGCATGGCGGCGCCGGTCGGCCCGCCGCGCGAGGCCTCGGACCAGGACGTCCGGTTCTGGGCGGCGGTGGAGCGCGCGGACCTCACCGAGCTGGCCACCACCCTGAAGCTGGAGGAGGCCCCCGGCCTGCTGGACGAGGTGGTCCCCGCGCTGGCCGCCTGGCGGCGCTCCCAGCGGCAGGAGTCGACCGTCGACTCGTGGCGCTACCAGGTCACCTGGAAGCCGCTGACGGGCCTCGGCGACACCGCCCCGCTCACCGGCGACTGGCTGCTGTCCGCCGACCCCGAGGACGGGCGGGCGGAGGCCGTCGAGCAGGCCCTGCGGGCCGCCGGCGCCACCGTCCTGCGCTGCGCCCCCGGGGCGTGGCCGACGGCCGACCCGGCCGGCCTGGCCGGTGTGGTCGCGCTGCCGGCCGGCGCCGACCCGGCCGCCGAGGCGCTGGCGACCGTCCAGGGCCTCGGCGAGGCGGGCATCGACGCACCGCTGTGGCTGCTCACCTCCGGCGCCGTCTCGGTGGGCCGGTTCGACCCGCCGAGCGACCCGTCGGCGGCCCGGGTGTGGGGGCTCGGCCGCGTCGCCGCCCTGGAACTCCCGGACCGCTGGGGCGGGTTGATCGACCTTCCGGCCACCCTGGACGCCCGGGCCGGCGCCCGGCTCGCCGCGGTGCTGGCCGGCGCCACGGGCGAGGACCAGGTCGCCGTGCGCGGCTCCGCCGGCTACGGACGCCGGCTGACCCGCCCGGAGCCGGCCCGGACCGCCGAACGGCCGTGGACCCCCTCGGGCACGGTGCTGGTCACCGGCGGCACCGGCGCCCTGGGCGCGGCCGTCGCCCGCTGGCTGGCCGAACGCGGAGCGCCGCACCTGCTGCTGCTCGCCCGGCGCGGCGCCACCGCACCGGGCGCCGAGGACCTGGTCGCCGAGCTGACCGCCACCGGCACCCGGGTGACCGTCGAGGCCTGCGACGTCGCGGACCGGGAGGCGCTGGCCGCGGTGCTCGCGCGGATCCCGGCCGACCTCCCGCTGACCGGCGTGGTGCACGCCGCCGGCGTCGCGGCGCACGGCCCGATCGAGGAACTGCGCCCCGCCGACCTGGCCGCCGTCGTCGACGGCAAGGCGGCCGGCGCCGCACACCTCGACGAACTCACCGACGGCCTGGACCTGTTCGTCACCTTCTCCTCGATCGCGGCGACCTGGGGCAGCGGCGGCCAGGCCGCCTACGCGGCCGGCAACGCCCACCTGGACGCGCTGGTCGACAACCGCCGCAGCCGCGGCCTGTCCGGCACCTCGATCGCCTGGGGCCCCTGGGCCGAGGCCGGGATGGCCACCCGCGGCGAGGCGGCCGACTTCCTGCGCCGCCGCGGGCTGAACGCGCTCGACCCGGCCCTCGCCGTCCGCGCCCTGGCGCGGGCCGTGGACCACGGCGAGGGCTGCGTGACCGTCGCCGACGTCGACTGGGGGCTGTTCGCCCCGGCCTTCACCCTGGGCCGACCCAGCCCGCTGCTGGCCGACCTGCCCGAGGCGGCGCCGCCGGTCGAGGGGGAGGGCTCCGACTTCGAGCTGGGCACCGCGCTGCGGCAGCGGCTCACCGCCGGGCCCGCCGGTCAGCGCCACCAGGTGCTGGTGGACCTGGTCCGGGAGCGCGCGGCCGCCGTGCTGGGCCACCGCACCGCCGAGGCGGTCGACCCCGAGCAGGTCTTCCGCGACCTCGGCTTCGACTCGCTGACCGCCGTCGAACTGCGCAACCTGCTGAACGCGGAGACCGGCCTCCGGCTGCCCGCCACCCTGGTCTTCGACCACCCGACGCCGACCGCCCTGGCCGCGTACCTGCTCGGCGAACTGTTCGACGAGCCGGACGCGCCGGCGGCGCCCACCCGTGCCGCGGCCGCCGTCGCCGCCGACGACGACCCGGTCGTGATCGTCGGCATGAGCTGCCGCTACCCCGGCGGGGTGGAGTCCCCCGACGACCTGTGGCGGCTGGTGTCCGAGGGCGAGGACGGCGTCACCGGCTTCCCCGCCGACCGCGGCTGGGACCTCGCCGACGACGAGGGCTCGTACGCCCGGCAGGGCGGCTTCGTCGCCGGGGCGACCGGCTTCGACGCGGCGCTGTTCGGCATCTCCCCGCGCGAGGCGCTGGCCATGGACCCCCAGCAGCGGCTGCTGCTGGAGGCCGCCTGGGAGGTCCTCGAATCGGCGGGGCTGGACCCGCGCTCCGTCCAGGGCGCGCAGATCGGCGTGTTCGCCGGAGCGTCCAACTCCGGCTACGGCACCGGCGGCCTCGGGCTGGCGGGCGCCGAGGGGCACCTGCTGTCCGGCACCGCCAACAGCGTCATCTCCGGCCGGGTCGCGTACACCTTCGGCCTCGAAGGGCCCGCCGTCACCGTCGACACCGCCTGCTCCTCCTCGCTGGTCGCCCTGCACCTGGCCGTGCAGGCGGTGCAGCGCGGCGAGTGCGAGCAGGCCCTGGCCGGCGGCGTCACGGTGATGGTCTCCCCGGCGGCCTTCGGCGAGTTCGACCGCCAGGGCGGGCTCTCCTCGACCGGACGCTGCCGCTCCTACGCGGGCGCCGCCGACGGAACGGGCTGGGGCGAGGGCGTCGGCCTGCTGCTGGTCGAGCGGCTCTCCACCGCCCGGCGCGAGGGCCACCGCGTGCACGCGGTGATCCGGGGCAGCGCGGTCAACCAGGACGGCGCCTCCAACGGCCTCACCGCGCCCAACGGCCCCGCGCAGCAGCGGGTGATCCGGCAGGCGCTGGTCAACGCGGGCCTGTCCACCCGGGACGTCGACCTGGTCGAGGGCCACGGCACCGGCACGGTGCTGGGCGACCCGATCGAGGTCCAGGCGCTGCTGGCCACGTACGGTCAGGGACGGCCGGAGGACGGCCCGCTGCTGCTCGGCTCGATCAAGTCCAACATCGGCCACACCCAGGCCGCCGCGGGCGCGGCCGGCGTGATCAAGATGGTGCAGGCACTGCGCCACGGGATCATGCCCGCCACCCTGCACGTGGACGAGCCCAGCCCGCAGGTGGACTGGTCGCGCGGCGCGGTGGAACTGCTCACCGAGGCCCGGTCCTGGCCCGAGCTGGACCGGCCGCGCCGGGCCGCCGTCTCCTCCTTCGGCATCAGCGGCACCAACGCCCACGTCATCATCGAGCAGCCCCCGGCCGTCGAGGCCGAGCGGGCCCCGACCCCCGCGCTCGCGCTGCTGCCGCTCTCCGCCCACACCCGGGACGGCCTGCGGGCCCAGGCGCAGCGGCTGCGCACCTTCCTCGCCGACTCGGACGCCGACCCGCGCGACACCGGTCACGCGCTCGCCACCACCCGTGCCGCGCTGGAGCACCGCGCGGTGCTGGTCGGCGACGACCGGAAGGAACTCCTCGGCCGGCTGGCCGACTTCGACGGCACGACGGCCGCCACCGCGGTCCCCGGCGGCACCGCGTTCCTGTTCACCGGCCAGGGGGCCCAGCGGGCCGGCATGGCCGAGGAGCTGTACGCGCGCTTCCCGGTGTTCGCCGACGCCTTCGACGCGGTCTGCGCCGAACTGGACCCGGCGCTGGACCGGCCGGTCCGCGAGGTGGCGGCCGACGGCGTGGACCTGAACCTGACCGGCTACGCCCAGACCGCCCTGTTCGCGGTCGAGGTCGCCACCTTCCGGCTGCTCGAATCCTGGGGCGTGGTGCCGAACCTGCTGCTCGGGCACTCGATCGGCGAGGTCGCGGCGGCGCACTGCGCCGGGGTGTTCTCGCTGGCGGACGCCTGCCGGCTGGTCGCGGCCCGGGCCCGGCTGATGCAGGCGCTGCCGGGCGGCGGCGCGATGCTCGCGGTGCGGGCCGAGGAGGCGGAGGTCCGCGAGGTCCTGGCCGGCCGGGCCGACGTCGCCGCGGTCAACGGGCCCGCCGACCTGGTGGTCTCCGGCGACGCGGCGGTGATCGACGAACTCGCCGCCCGCTGGCGGGCCGAGGGGCGCCGGACCGCGCGGCTGGCGGTCTCGCACGCCTTCCACTCGGCGCTGATGGAGCCGATGCTCGCGGACTTCCGCGCGGTGCTGGAGACGATCGCCTTCGAGGCGCCGCGGATCGCGATCGTCTCCAACCTGACCGGCGCCCTCGCGGACGCCGACACCCTGGGCACGCCGGACTACTGGGTGCGCCACGTCCGGGAGACCGTCCGGTTCGCCGACGGCGTGGCCTGCCTGCGCGAGCACGGCGTCCGCAGGTTCATCGAGCTGGGGCCGGACGGCGTGCTCTGCGGCATGGCCCAACTGACCGTCACCGACGGGGTGTTCGTAACGATGCAGCGTCGGGACCGGACCGGCGCGGAGGCGGTCGCGGAGACCGTCGGCGCGCTGTGGACGGCCGGCGTCGCGCTGGACTGGCGGGCCGTGCTGGGCGGCGGCCGGCGGGTCGAGCTGCCGACGTACGCCTTCCAGCGCGAGCGGTACTGGCCCGAGCCGGGCCCCGTCCCCGCGCCCGCCAACGGCGCCGTGGACGCCCTGGACGCCCGGTTCTGGGACGCGGTCGAGCGCGCGGACCTGGGCGAGCTGGCGAGCACCCTCGCCGTCGATTCGGCGGGCGAGCTGGAGCCGCTGCTGCCCGTGCTGTCCTCCTGGCGCCGCCGTCGCCGGGCCGACGCCGTCGTCAACTCCTGGCGCTACCGCGTCACCTGGAAGCCGGTCACGGACGGGCTCGGCGCGGGGGCGCTCACCGGAACGTGGCTGGTCGTACTGCCGGACGGGGCTGACGGCGCGGGCGAGGCGGCCGGGCTGCCCGCGGCGCTGCGGGCCGCCGGGGCCGAGCTGGTCGAGCTCCGCTGCGACCCGGTGGCCGAGGGCCGGGCGGCGCTGGCCGGACGGCTCGCGGAACTGCCCGCCGAGTACGCGGGCGTGCTGTCGCTGACCGCGCTCGGCCCGGACGGGCTGACCGCCTCGGTGGTCCTGCTCCAGGCGCTCGGCGACGCCGCGATCGGCGCGCCGCTCTGGACCGTCACCAGCGGCGCGGTGTCGGTGGGCGGCTCCGACCCGCTGCGCGATCCGCTCCAGGCCCAGGTGTGGGGTGCCGGGCGGGTCGCCGCGCTGGAGCACCCGGACCGCTGGGGCGGGCTGGTCGACGTCCCCGCCGCCGTGGACGGCCGGGTCGCCGCCCGGCTGGCCTCGGTGCTCACCGGCGGCCAGGGCCTGGACCAGGTCGCCGTGCGCCCCGCCGGGGTCTACTCCCGCCGACTGGTCCGGGCGGCCGCCGAGGACGTCCCGGCCGAGCCGTGGACCCCCTCGGGCACGGTGCTGGTGACCGGTGGCACCGGGGCGCTGGGCGCGGAGGTGGCGCGCTGGCTGGCAGGTCGGGGCGTTCCCCATCTGGTGCTGACCAGTCGTCGCGGTTCGGCTGCCGAGGGCGTGGACGCGCTGGTGGCCGAGCTGGCCGGGCTGGGTGCCCGGGTGACGGTCGCCGCCTGCGACGCCGCCGACCGGGCGGCGCTGGCGGCCGTGCTCGACGCGATCCCGGCCGAGCTCCCGCTGACCGGCGTGGTGCACGCGGCCGGCGTCGCCGAGACCGCACCGCTGGACTGGACCGGCCCCGCCGACGTGCGCTCCTCCACCGGTGGCAAGGTCACCGGCGCGGCGCACCTGGACGAGCTCACCGCCGGGCTGGACCTGGAACTGTTCGTCACCTTCTCCTCCATCGCGGGCGTCTGGGGCAGCGGCGGGCAGGGGCTCTACGCCGCCGCCAACGCCTACCTGGACGCGCTGGTCCAGCAGCGGCGCTCGCGCGGCCTGGCGGGCCTCTCGGTGGCCTGGGGCCCCTGGGCCGAGGCCGGGATGGCGGTGCGCGGCGAGGCGGAGGACTTCCTGCGCAAGCGCGGACTGCCCGCCCTGGACCCGAAGCTGGCCGTCACCGCGCTCGCCGCGGCGGTGGACCGGCGGGAGACCTGCGTGGTGGTCGCGGACGTGGACTGGGAGCGGTTCGCCCCGGCGTTCACCTCCAGCCGCCCCAGCCCGCTGCTGGCCGACCTGCCCGAGGCCGCCCAGCGGCCGGCCGCGGAGGAGTCCGCCGCCGAGGGCGGCACCGCCCTGGTGCGCCGGCTCGCGGCGGCCCCGGTCCCGCAGCGGGGCCGGATCCTGCTGGACCTGGTGCGGGCGCGGGCCGCCACGGTGCTCGGACACGGCACCGCCGAGGCCGTCGGAGCGGACCGGGCCTTCCGGGACCTGGGCTTCACCTCGCTGACCGCGGTGGAACTGCGCAACGCCCTGGGCACCGAGACGGGCCTGGCACTGCCGGCCACCCTGGTCTTCGACCACCCGACCCCGAGCGAGCTGGCCGAGCACCTGGCCGGTGAACTGCTCGACGACCTGGACGGCCCGGACGGCCCGAACACCGCTCCGGAGGCGGTCCGGGTCGACGGCGGGGCCGCTCCCGGCACCGACGACCCGATCGTGATCGTCGGGATGAGCTGCCGCTACCCCGGCGGCATCGCCTCCCCGAACGAGCTGTGGGAGCTGGTCGCCACCGGCGCCGACGGCATCTCCGGCTTCCCCGTCGACCGCGGTTGGGCGTTCGCGGACGCCGAGGACTCGTACGCCCGGCAGGGCGGCTTCGTCGCCGGGGCGACCCGCTTCGACGCCGGGCTGTTCGGCATCTCGCCGCGCGAGGCGCTGGCGATGGACCCGCAGCAGCGGCTGCTGCTGGAAGCCGCCTGGGAGGCCTTCGAGTCCGCCGAGCTGGACCCGCGCTCGGTGCGCGGCCGGCAGATCGGTGTCTTCGTCGGAGCCTCCTCCTCCGGCTACGGCGGGGGCGGCGCGCACGGCTTCGAGGGAGCCGAGGGGCACCTGCTCTCCGGCACCGCCAACAGCGTGATCTCGGGCCGGGTCGCCTACTCCTTCGGCCTGGAGGGGCCGGCGGTGACGGTGGACACCGCCTGCTCGTCGTCCCTGGTGGCGCTCCACCTGGCGGCCCAGGCGGTGCAGCGCGGCGAGTGCGCGATGGCGCTCGCGGGCGGTGTCACGGTGATGGTCTCGCCGGCCACCTTCGGCGAGTTCGACCGCCAGGGCGGGCTCGCCTCGGACGGCCGCTGCAAGGCCTTCGCGGCCGCGGCGGACGGTACGGGCTGGGGCGAGGGCGTCGGCGTGCTGCTGGTCGAGCGGCTGTCGGACGCCCGGCGGCTCGGGCACCGGGTGCTGGCGCGGGTGCGCGGCAGCGCCGTCAACCAGGACGGCGCGTCCAACGGCCTCACCGCGCCCAACGGCCCCGCGCAGGAGCGGGTGATCCGCCAGGCCCTGGCCACCGCCGGACTGACCACCGCCGACGTGGACGTGGTCGAGGCGCACGGCACCGGTACCCGCCTCGGCGACCCGATCGAGGCACAGGCGCTGCTGGCCACCTACGGTCAGGGGCGGCCGGAGGGTAGCCCGCTGCTGCTGGGCTCGATCAAGTCCAACATCGGGCACACCCAGGCCGCCGCCGGCGTCGCCGGGATCATCAAGATGGTCATGGCGATGCGTCACGGCGTCCTCCCGGCCACGCTGCACGTGGACGAGCCCACCCCGCACGTGGACTGGTCGGCGGGCGCGGTGGAACTGCTGACGCGGGCCCGGCCGTGGCCGGAGGACGGTCGGCCGCGCCGTGCGGGCGTGTCCTCCTTCGGCATCAGCGGCACCAACGCCCACGTCATCATCGAGGCCATGCCGAGCCCCGCCCCGGCCGAGCGGACGGCGGCGGCGCCGCCGGTGGTCCCCTGGCTGCTGTCGGGCAGGACCGAACCCGCCCTGCGGGCCCAGGCCGAGCGGCTCGCGGCCTTCCTCGGCTCCGGCGACGGGGCCGACGGGCGGCCGCAGCCGGACCCGGCCGACCTCGGCCACGCCCTGCTCGGCCGGGCCGCGCTCGCCCACCGCGCGGTGGTGCTCGGAGCGGACGCGGCGGACCTCGCCGAGGGGCTCGACACCGTGACGACGGGCACCCCGTCGGCGCACGTGGTCACCGGTGCGACGGTCGAAGGCCAGACGGCGTTCCTGTTCACCGGTCAGGGTGCGCAGCGGGTCGGCATGGGCCGGGGGCTGTACGAGGCGTTCCCCGCCTTCGCGGAGGCCTTCGACGCGGTCTGCGCGGAGCTGGACCTGCTGCTGGACCGGCCGGTCGGGGACGTGGTGTTCGACGGTGTCGAGGATCTGGACCGGACGGTGTGGGCGCAGGCCGGGCTGTTCGCGGTCGAGGTGGCGTCCTTCCGGTTGCTCGAATCCTGGGGCGTGACGCCCGACTTCCTGCTCGGGCACTCGATCGGCGAGATCGCCGCCGCCCATGTGGCGGGCGTGTTCTCGCTGGCCGACGCCTGTGCGCTGGTGGCGGCACGCGGCCGGCTGATGGACGCGCTGCCGAGCGGCGGGGCGATGCTGGCGGTCGAGGCCGCCGAGGCCGAGGTCCGTGACGCGATCGGCGGGCGGCTGGACGTCGCGGCCGTCAACGGGCCCACCTCGGTGGTGGTTTCCGGTTCGGTCGAGGCGGTGGAGGAGTTCGCCGCCCGGTGGAAGACCGAGGGGCGCCGGATTCGCAGGCTGACCGTCTCGCACGCCTTCCACTCGGCCCTGATGGAGCCGATGCTCGCCGAATTCGCTTCCGTGCTGGCCGGGTTGACCTTTGCCGAGCCGCGCGTTCCGATCGTGTCGAACCTGACCGGCGGGATCGCCGGGCCCGGTCTCCTCACCACCCCCGACTACTGGGTGCGCCAGGTCCGTGAGGCGGTCCGCTTCGCCGATGGCGTCGCCCACCTCGACGGGCAGGGCGTCACCCGCTTCGTGGAGCTGGGCCCGGACGGGGTGCTCTGCGGAGCCGCCCAACAGTCCGCGCCCGACGGGGTGTTCGCCCCCGTCGCCCGCCGCGACCGGGAGGACGTGGACACCGCGCTGCGCGCGCTGGCCCGGATCTGGGTCGCGGGCGCGGACGTCGACTGGCGGGCCGTGCTGCCCGCCGGCCGACGGCTCGAACTGCCGACGTACGCCTTCCAGCACGAGCGCTACTGGCCGGAGGCGGTCCCGCCGGCCGGCGACCCGGGCACGGTCGGCCTGGAGCCGGCCGGCCACCCGCTGCTCAGCGCTGCGGTTCAACTGGCCGGTGACAACGGCCTGCTGCTGACCGGACGACTGTCGGTGGCCACGCACCCGTGGCTGGCCGACCACGTCATCCTGGACCGGGTGGTGGTGCCCGGCGCCGCGCTGGTCGAGATGGTCTGGGCGGCCGGCCGCCGGGCCGGCTCCCCGGCGATCCGGGAGCTGGTCCTGCGCACGCCCCTGGTGCTGCCCGAGCACGCCGGGGTGCAGATCCAGGTGAGCGTGAGCGCCGCCGGCGAGACCGGTGAGCGCACCGTCGAGGTCTACTCGCGGCCCGAGGGTACCGGCGACGCCGTCTGGATCAGCCACGCGGCCGGACTCCTGGCCGACGAGGCCGCCGCTGCCGACGCCGGACCGGACCTCACCGTCTGGCCGCCGGCCGGTGCCACGGCGGTGCCGTTGGAGGGTTTCTACGAGGCTCTGGCCGAGGTCGGGTACGGCTACGGTCCGGTGTTCCGGGGTCTGGGTGCGGCCTGGCGGGTGGGTGGGACCGTCTACGCGGAGGTCGCGCTGCCCGAGGCGGCGGCGGGTGAGGCGGGCGGTTTCGGTCTGCACCCGGCGCTGCTGGACGCGGCACTGCACGCGGTCGGGCTCTCCCCGGCCGCCCAGGCCGGGGGCACCCGGCTGCCGTTCGCCTGGACGAGTGCCCGCCTGGACGCGGTGGGTGCCTCGGTGCTCCGGGTGCGGGTCGAGGGTACGGCGGACGGCGTGTCGCTGCTCCTCGCCGACGGCGTGGGCGAGCCCGTCGCGACCGTCGCATCGCTCGCCATGCGGGAGGTTTCGGCGGAGGCGCTTCGGCCGGTCGGTGAGGGTGGGCCGGAGGCGTTGTTCGCGGTGGACTGGGTGCCGGTGCCGGTGCCGGTTCCGGTTCCGGCGGGTCCGGAGGGTGCGGGTTCGTCGGAGTGGGTGGCGATCGGTGAGGTCGCCGGTGTGCGGGGGTTCGTCGATGTGGCGGGCCTGGTAGGGGAGTTGGAGGCCGGTGGGCTGGCGGTGCCGCCGGTGGTGGTGCTGCCGGTGCCGGTCGAGGGCGATGTGTATGCGCTGACGGCCCGGGTGCTGGGTGTGGTGCAGGAGTGGCTGGCGGAGGAGCGGTTCGGCTCTTCGCGCCTGGTGGTGCTGACGCGTGGGGCGGTTGCGGTTCCTGCCGCTGGTGGGGCCGATCCGGTGCAGGCGGCGGTGTGGGGTCT
>NZ_JBHXTL010000083.1:0-46075 GCF_042677365.1 Kitasatospora sp. NPDC127116 | reverse complement strand
CGCCCCGGCCGCGCCCGCCGGAGGGCGGGCCGCGCGCCGGCCGCACCTGCGGCTGGCGGCCGACCCGGAGCAGGCCACCGTCTCGGTGTCCTCCGCCTCCGCGGTGGCCGAGGCGACCGAGCACGAGGAGTGGGTCGACGGCATGCGCGAGCGCGGAGCGGCCGGCCCGGACTCCTGGGAACCGGTGCCCGTCCCGCTGCCCACCTACGTGACAGCCCCGGTCGCCCCCCGGGTCTCCCGCGGCCTCGACCTGTCGGCCCCCGGCACCTGGACCGCCGGGCGCCCCGCCGAGTCCCGCAAGACCCCGCTGTTCGACCAGTACGCCGAGCCGCACGCCCCCGAGTCGCGCCCGCGCGCGGCCAACGAATAGCCCCGGCCGCCCCCCGACCGGCACCGCGACCCGGGGGGTGGTCACGGACCCCCTCCGAAAGGTGCTAGAGTTTCTTCTCGTTGGGGCTGTGGCGCAGTCCGGTAGCGCACCTCGTTCGCATCGAGGGGGTCAGGGGTTCGAATCCCCTCAGCTCCACCCAACGGACCGGCTCAGGCCGGTCGACGAAATCCCGCCGGGAGGCAACTCCCGGCGGGATTTCGCGTTTTGGGCTCCAGGTCCGGGGCCGCCGCCACCCGGGGTTCGCTGTGGGGGAGATCACATCACCCTTCCGGGCCCGTTTCTGACGCGGTTTGGGGCTCGGAGGGGTCGGTTATGGTGGGTGGGCCCAGACGCTGACGAGGGAACGATCTGGTCTATCTCAACGGGGTGCCATCGCGGTGCGCGAGTTCGGTCTGAAACGGTGGGTGCGGCGGTCGGGTCCGGAGAATCCCGGAGGCGCAGCGGAAACCGGAAGACCGAATTCCTGGACCCTCCCGGCAGTCTGCGTGGCGGCGGTGTCACTGGCGGTGTTCGCCTGGTTCCGGCACAGCCACGGGGCCACCATGGTCGACATGCTGGTCTACCGGGCCGAGGGCCAGGCCGTCGTCCGCGGCGAGGACCTCTACGCGATGCGGCTGCCCGGCTGGGACCTGCCGGCCACCTACCCGCCGTTCGCGGCGATGCTCTTCGTGCCGAGCACCTGGTTCGACGTGAGCACCCTGCGCGTCCTGGTGATGCTCCTCAACTACGCGCTGCTCGCCGCGGCCGTGCACCTGTCGCTCAAGCTGGCCGGCTGGCCCAAGCAGCACCGGGCGGCCGTGGTGATCCTGGCGACCGGCCTGGGCATCTGGCTGGAGCCGGTCTTCACCACCTTCCAGTACGGGCAGGTCAACCTCGGCATCCTCTGCCTGGTCCTGTGGGACCTGACCCGCCCGGACCGCCACCGCCTCAAGGGCGTGGGCATCGGCCTGGCCACCGCCATCAAGATCACCCCGGGCCTGTTCGCCGTCTACCTGTTCCTGACCGGCCGGGTCCGGGCCGCCCTGGTCTCGGCCGGCACCTTCCTGGCGGCGGGCCTGATCGGCTGGGCCGTGCTGCCCGACGCCTCGTACGGGTTCTGGACCACCTACCTCTGGGACCCGAGCCGGGTCGGCGTGACCGTCCTGGTGGACAACCAGTCGCTGCGCGGCGCCGTCTGCCGGCTGCTGGACGTCAACGACCCGGGCCTGGTCGGGCTGATCGCCTCGGCGCTGGTCGCGACCTTCGGGCTCGGCGTGGCGGTGCTGGCCGGGCGCTCCGCGCGGGTGCTGCGCCGGGCCGACGCCTGGGGTGCGGTCTGCGCCGCGCTCACCGCGCTGCTGGTCTCGCCGATCAGCTGGACCCACCACTGGGTCTGGTGCATCCCGCTCCTCGCCCTGCTGGCGGTGGAGGCCAGGACCACGGCCCGGAGGGTCCTGTTCGGCCTGACCCTGCTGGTCTTCCTCTCGCACGTCATGTGGACGGTGCCGCACCGCTGGGGCCGCGGGGTCGCCTGGTACTGGCAGCTGCCCGGCGCGATCTACCCGCCGATCGCCATCGCCGTCCTGGTCGTCCTGGGCGTGCGGCTGTACCGCGCCCGGCGGCAGGCCGTGGAGGCCGCCGGCGGAGGGGTCCGGGCCCTGCTGGGCGCCAGGCTGGACCGCGATCCCGCACTGACGAACCGGACCTGACGGCCGGACCCACGGACCCAGACCGGACGGATCGGACCCGACGTGACCACCCAGACCGCACCCCCGCCGCCGGCCGCCGCCGTGCCCGCCGCCCGCCGGCTGGCCGAGGCCGTCCTGCTCGGCCCGGCCCGGCGCACCCTGCTGCTCACCGCGCTCTGCTTCGCGGTGACCTGCGCCATCGGCCTGCAGGGCTGGACGTCCGTGTCGCTCGGCGGCTTCGACCTCGGCATCTTCGACCAGGGCGTGCGCGGCTACGCCCACTTCGGGCTGCCCGTCTCGACGCTGAAGAGCTTCCACCACGAGTTCCCGCCCGGCTTCTCGGTGCTCGGCGACCACTTCTCGCCGGTGCTGGCACTGCTCGCCCCGCTGTACTGGATCTGGGACGACCCGCGCTCGCTGATCATCGGGCAGTCGCTGCTGTTCGCGGCCGGGGTGCCACTGGTCCGGCGGATCGCCGGGTACGCCTTCGCCGCCGCCGAGCCGCGCACCGGCCGCCGGGCCGCCGACCTGGCCGGCCTGGTGTACGGCCTCGGCTGGCCGCTGCTGGTCGCCGCCCGGGTGGGCTTCCACGAGGTCGCCTTCGCGGTGCCGCTGACCCTGCTGATGCTGGAGCGCGGGCTGGCCCGCCGGTACGGCACGGTGGTGCTCGCCGCCGTACTGCTGTGCTGCACCAAGGAGGACCTCGGCCTGATGGTCGGGGCGTACGGGCTGGTGCTGCTGCTGCGCACCCGCCGTACGGAGGACCGGGCGGGCCGCTTCACCGGCCTGGGGCTGCTGCTCGGCGGGCCGGTCGCCTCGGCCGTCGCCATCACCTGGCTGATCCCGGCGATGGGCGGGCAGCCGGGCTACTACTGGAACTACGGCTCGCTCGGCACGGACGGCGGGGACGCGCTGCGCAACCTGCTGCACGACCCGTTCCTGCTGGTGCAGGCCGCCTTCGACCAGCCGCTCAAGCCGCTGCTGCTGCTGTGGCTGTTCGGCACCACGCTGCTGCTGCCGCTGCGCTCGGCCACCGTGCTGTGCGCGCTGCCGCTGCTGGCCGAGCGGATCCTGTCCAGCAACCCCAACCACTGGTCGATCGCCCGGCACTACGACTCGCTGCTGTGGCCGATCCTGCTCACCGCCGCGATCGAGGTGCTGGGCCGGCTGAGCGCCGCCGGGCGGCCGGAGCGGAGCGTGCGGCGGGCCCGCCGGCTCGGCCTCGGCGCGGCCGGGATCGCGCTGGTCGCCGCGGTGCCGATCGGGCTGCTGCCGCTGGCCGTACCGTCGTCCTGGGCGCCGAAGACGAGCGAGGCGGCGCTGGTGCGGGCGGCCGCGCTGATCCCGGACGGGGCGTCCGTCGAGGCGGACAACCAGATCGCGCCGCGGCTGACCGCCCGGGCGGACGTGGTGCTGGTCGACGGCACGCCGCGCGGGCGCGAGTACGTGCTCACCCGGGGCGACAAGCGGTCCTTCCCGTTCAAGACGGACAAGGAGCAGGCCGAGCGGATCCGGTTGCTGCTGGCGCACGGCTACCGGCAGCTGTGGGCCGAGGACGGGGTGGTGCTGCTGCACCGGGAGGGCGACGAGCCGATCCCCGGCGAGCACGTGCCGGGGCCGGGCAGCGAGCCGGTCCAGGACGAGGTCCCGTCCGACGTGGGGCACAACCTCTTCCGCGGCTGACGGCCGCCGCCCGAACACGCCGCGGGGCCGGCCGGAACGACGTCCGGCCGGCCCCGAGGGGGTGCCTCAGGGGCGGTCGGAGCCGTTGTAGCTGCCGCTGTGGTGGGAGCCCTGGGCCGGGACGGCGCCGTAGTGGCCGGGCCGGTGGCCGCGCGGGTGCCGGGTCAGCTTGTAGCCGAGGACGCCGGCCAGCGCGGCCAGGAAGCCGCCGGCGATCGTCCAGTACCAGCGGCTGTTCCAGCCGGAGAACCAGCCGGTGTACCAGTGCTCCTCCTGGGCGACCGGGGCGGCCGCCTTGGCCGTGCTCGCGCCGCCGCCGACCGGCGGGACCAGCGGGGCCTTCAGCTCGCCGCCCTCCGGCTGGGCGTTGTCGGCGTCGCCCTTGGCGGCGACGTGCAGCTGGACCGAGGAGGCCAGGCCGAGGTCCGGCTGCGGGACGTCGCTGACCGACAGCCGCACGTAGTAGGTGCCGGGCAGCGGGTCGCCGGACCACGGCTCGGCCCACGTGCGGACCTCGCGCAGGGTGCAGTTCAGCGCCAGGGCGGCCGTGCTCTGCTCGGCGGTGGCGTTCTGGGTGCCGGCGGTGCACGACTGCCGCCGGCGCAGCCCGTCGAAGACCTCGACGGACCAGGTCTGCGGGCCGTGCCGGTCGGCCGTGGGGGCCAGGTTGACGGTCAGGTCGACCGTCGGGGTCTGGCCCTCGGAGGCGCCGAACGCCCAGTACAGGTAGTCACCGGTGGAGACGGAGACGTTGGCGTCCTGGCCGGGGGAGAGGTTGACCGCGGTCAGGAACGAGGTGCCGGCCTTGGTCGCCGGGGCGGGGGTGCCGTTGGCACTCGCCGAGGGGGACGGCGAGGCGGCCGAGGCCGCCGGGGCGCCCAGGGCGCTCAGGGCCAGGGCGGGCAGCAGGGCGAGGGCGGCGAGGGCGCCGCGAATCGTCGTACGCATGGTCAGTTCTCCCGCCAGACGGCGATCCGCCAGCGCGCGATCCAGCCGAAGACCAGACCGAAGGCCAGGCCGGCCAGGGTGAGGGTGAGCAGCAGGATCCAGCCGCGGCCGAGGCCCATCGCGGCGCCCTCCGGGGCGGGCGAGGCGGAGGCCAGGTCGACGGTCAGCTCCAGCGGCATGCCGGGGTCGGCCAGGACGCCGTTCTGCGGGGCCAGCGAGTTGCTGACGACCAGGCAGACGGTGGTCTCCGGCTTCTCCTTGGAGCCCTTCGAGGCGGTGGGGCTCGCGGTGACGTAGCCCTTGGAGTCGTCGGTGGACCAGCGCAGGCCGGTGGAGACCACGTCGGTGCGGCCGCTGCCGGCGTCGGTGCCGCGGACCAGCTCCTGGCCGGCCGCGCTGGTGGCCTGGAGCAGCACCCCGTAGTCCCGGGCGACCGGGCGGTCGAGGGCGACGCTGACCGAGGCGCGCAGTTCCTGGCCGGACTTGACCGGGACCTTGTAGACGCGGTGCTCGGAGAACTTCTCGCGGTCGGTGTAGACGCCCGGGGCGAGCACGGGGGCGCTCTCGCACTTGTCGGTGCCGGCGGTCTTGACCGGGGCCACGGTGTAGGTGTCGTTGGAGCGGTCGACCAGCTGCTTCACCTTGTCGGTGAGCTGCTCCTGGGTGCGGACGTCGGTGTAGGTGCCGCCGGTCGCGTTGGCGATGCAGAGCAGCTGCTGGCGGGTCTTGTCGTCGTGGGCCAGGCCCAGGGTGTCGACCACCAGGTGGATGCCCTGGGAGGCGAGCTCGCGGGCGACGTCGCACGGGTCGGGCGGGGTGCAGGTGTCCTCGCCGTCGGTGATCAGCACCACGCGGCGGGTGGTCTCGCCCTTGCCGAGGTCCTGGGCGGCGCCGCGCAGGGCCAGACCGATCGGGGTCCAGCCGGTGGGCCGCAGGGTGGCGACGGCGGTCTTGGCCTCGACCTTGTTGGTCCTGCCGACCGGGAAGAGCTGCTTGGTGTCCTGGCAGCCCTGGGCCTTGTCGTTGCCGGGGTAGTTCGCGCCCAGGGTGCGGATGCCGAACTCGGTCTCCGAGGGCAGTGCGTCGATCACCTCGTTCAGCGACTGCTGGGCCACCGAGATGCGGCTCTTGCCTTGGATGTCCGTGGCGGTCATGGAGCCGCTGACGTCCAGGACGAGGTCGACCCGGGGGGCCTCCTTGGATGCGGGGGCGGCCCCGGCTGATGGTTCGTCGGCGTGGGCGGGCAGGCCGAGGAGCAGCGAGGCGCCCGTTATCGCCAGGGCCGCCAGCAGGCTGCCGAGCCTGGTCTGTGGTCGTCGTCCGGTAGTCACCCGGCCGATCCTAGGGATCATCAGTTCATCGTGGCGAAACGAGTCCGGATCGTGCCTCAACCAGCTCCGGCGCGAACTCCGGCGCATCGGTGCGCAATTCGCTGACGCCGGACTTACGCGTCGTGGATAGCCTTCCGTACGCATCGGACGGCGGAGGGGGCGCGATGGAGCTGGCGGCGGTCGGCAAGCGGTACGGGCGGCGCGGGCGGTGGATCCTGCGCGGGGTGGACCTGGCGCTCGGGCCGGGGGAGTTGGTGCGGATCGCCGGGCGCAACGGGAGCGGCAAGTCGACGCTGCTGAGGCTGGTCGCCGGGATCGAGCGGCCGAGCACGGGGCGGGTGGTGCGGCCCGGCCCGGCGGCGTACGTGCCCGAGCGCTTCCCGCCGGCGCTGCCCTTCGACGCCTCCTCCTACCTGCTGAGGGTGGGCCGGGTGCACGGGCTGTCGGCGGAGCGGGCGCGGCGGCGGGCGGGGGAGTGGCTGGACCGGTTCGGCGTCGCGGACCGGGCGGGCACGCCGCTGAGCCGGCTGTCGAAGGGCACCTGCCAGAAGGTCGCGGTCGCCCAGGCGCTGCTCCCCGAGGCGCGGGTGCTGCTGCTGGACGAGGCCTGGACCGGGCTGGACCCGCAGGCGCGGGCGGTGCTGGACGAGGCGGCCGCCGAGCGGGCGGCGGCGGGCGGCACGGTGCTGTTCGTCGACCACGACCCGGCCCGGCTGGCCGGGCTGACCAGCGCCGCCTACGGGGTCGGCACGGACGGCGTGCTGCGGCCCGTCGAGGACGGTCCCCAGGAGCCGCCGCGGGACGGGCCGGTGATGGAGGTCGAGGTGGACGTCCCGGACGGTGCCCCGCTTCCTCCGCTGCTGCCGGGGGCACCGGAGGTCACCGCGCTGGCCGGGACGGCGGTGCGGCTGGCGGTGCCGGCCGCGCACTCGGACGCGCTGCTGCGCCGGCTGCTGCTGGGCCGCCCGGCCGTCCGGGTGCTGGCGGTGCGGCGGCGCGAGGAGGGGCAGCGGTGACGGCGCGGATCGGGGCGCTGACCCGCTACCACCTGGAGCTGCTGCTGCGCTCGCACGCCTGGCTGCCGCCGTTCCTGGCGTACGCGCTGCTGCTGGTGGTCGGGGTGGCGGCGGGCGATCCGCTGCTGGGCGGCCTCGGCTTCGGCGCGGGGGTGCTGCTGCCGGTGAGCGCCTGGTACGTGCGCAGCGTGCTGAGCGCGGAGCCGCCGGCCTCGCGGGCCTGCCTGGTGGCGGCGGCGGGCCCGGTCCGGGTCCACCTGGGGGCGCTGCTGGCGGCGCTGACGGTGTCGCTGGTGCTGGCGGCCGGCCAGGTGGCGGCGGTCTGGTGGACCAGTGGGCCGGTGGCCGACCCGGGGGCGCGGCAGGAGCCGGGGGCCGGGGCGGCGGTGGCGGCCGGTCTTGCGGCCTCGGTGGTCAGCGCGCTGCTGGGGGTGCTGGCCGGGGCGCTGGCGAACCGTCCGGTGCTGCTCCGCCCGCAGTACGGCATCCCGACGGCGCTGGGGCTGGCCACGCTGCTGCTGGTGGTGCCGGTCTCGCCGGCCAACACGGCGGTGCGCGGTCTGGTGTCGGCGGCCCGGACCGGACGGATCGAGGTGCCGTGGGCGAGCCTGTCGGCCGCCGTCGTCCTGCTGGCCGCGGTGGGGGCGGGGGTGGCGGCGCTGGCCGGGCGGCGGCCGGAGTGACGGCGCTGGCCGGGCGGCGGCCGGAGTGACGGCCCCGGGGACGGACCGGCGGGCCCGGACGATTCCGCCAATGGCGGACACACCGCAGCGAATAGTCCATAAATATGGATAACCCTCGCTAGGGTGCGGAATCGGGACACGGTGCCACCGCGGTGGCACCGGGACCCGGCCGGCCTGTCCGACACCCTGGAAGGACCCCGCAGTGAGCAACCTCTTCGCGATCGCCTACCCGGACCTCGCCACCGCCCAGGCGGTGCGCGACGAGGCGATCGGGCTCCAGAAGCAGAAGCTGATCGAGCTGGAGGACGCGGTCGTCGTCGAGCGTCGCGCGGACGGCAGGATCAAGCTGCACCAGCAGGTCAGCACGACCGGGGCGGGCGCCGCGAGCGGCGCGCTCTGGGGCGGGGTCATCGGCCTGCTGTTCTTCATGCCCCTGGTGGGCGCGGCGGTCGGCGGAGCGACGGGGGCGGCCGTCGGCGCCTCCACCGACATCGGGGTGGACGACGACTTCATGCGCCAGGTCGGCGAGCACCTCCAGCCCGGCACCGCCGCGGTCTTCCTGCTGGTGCGCAAGGCGACCGCCGACAAGGTCGTCCCGGCGCTGGCCCGGTTCGGCGGCCGGATCATCCAGACCTCGCTCTCGGCCGAGGCCGAGGCCGAGCTGAAGGCGACCGTCGAGGCCTCCCGGGCCCAGGCCGCCGTCTGACCCTCCGCCCGACCGCCGCTCCCGTCGGGGCGGACCGGCCCCGGCGCCGGTCCGCCCCGATCGGCATCCCCCGGCCGGCGGCACCGGGCCCTTCCCGATCCCCAGGACGGTCCGTGGCGACACCCTCCGCCGTGTCGAGATCCGCCGCCGGGCCGAGCCGGCCGGTGCCGACCAGACGCACCACCGAGCTCGTCCTGGTGGTCGGCGCCGTCCTGATCGCCGTGTTCGGCTACGTCGAGGTCGGCGTCGACCTCGACGGCCGCGTCCCGGCCGACGCGGCCGAGTACGGTGCCGCGCTCGGCGTGCTCGCCCTGGCGGCGCACGCCGTGGTCCGGTGGCGCGCCCGGTACGCGGACCCGCTGCTGCTGCCGATCGCGGTGCTGCTGAACGGGATCGGGCTGGTGGTGATCCACCGGCTCGACCGGGCCACCCCGGGACGCGCCGCCGCCCCCACCCAGCTGCTCTGGTCGGCCCTGGGGGTGGCGCTGTTCATCGCCGTGGTGCTGCTGGTGCGCGATCACCGGCGGCTGCAGCGCTACGCCCACATCGGGGCGCTGGTGGCCCTGGTCCTGCTGGTGCTGCCGATCTTCTTCCCGCCGGTGTACGGCTCCCGGATCTGGATCGTGATCGGGCCGCTCTCCTTCCAGCCCGGGGAGTTCGCCAAGATCCTGCTGGCGGTCTTCTTCGCCGCCTACCTGGCGGTGCACCGGGACGCGCTGGCGCTCACCGGCCGCCGGATCCGGCGCCTGCGGCTGCCGCCGGGGCGGGTGCTCGGGCCGGTGCTGCTGATCTGGGCGGCGTTCGTCGGCGTCCTGGTGCTGGAGACCGACCTCGGCACCTCGCTGCTGTTCTTCGGCCTGTTCGTGGTGATGCTCTACGTGGCCACCGCGCGCACCGGCTGGATCGCCATCGGCCTGGGCCTGGCCGCGGTCGGGGCGGTGACGGTGGGACGGCTGTCGCCGCACGTGCACAGCCGGGTCGCGGACTGGCTGGACCCGCTGGGCTCGATCGAGGCGGGCCGGGGCGCCAACCAGATCGCCCAGTCGCTGTTCGCCTTCGCCTGGGGCGGTGAGCTGGGCACCGGGCTCGGCAACGGGCACTCGGTGCTGATCGGCTTCGCCGCCAAGTCGGACTTCATCCTCGCCACCATCGGCGAGGAGCTCGGGCTGACCGGGCTGATCGCGGTGTTCCTGCTGTACGCGGTGCTGGTCTCGCGGGGCTTCCGGACCGGCATCGCGCTGCGCGACCCGTTCGGGCGGCTGCTGGCGATCGGGCTGGCCGCGATCGTCGGCCTCCAGGTGTTCGTGGTGGCGGGCGGGGTGCTCGCGCTGATCCCGCTGACCGGGATGACCATGCCGTTCATCGCCCAGGGGGGTTCCTCCGTGGTCACCAACTGGATCATCGTCGCGCTGCTCGTGCGGATGAGTGACACCGCGCGCGGGCCCGGGCCCCGGGAGGTCCGGTGACGCGCGCCCGCCCCCGGGGCAACGGCCCGCAGGGGCTGCCGGGCATCTCGGTGACCGGGCGGCGGGCGGGCACCTTCTGCCTGCTGCTGGTCGCGGCGCTGTGCGCCCAGGCCACCCGGGTGCAGGTGTTCCAGGCGAAGGACCTCGACCGCAACAGCGCCAACCAGCGGCTCACCATCGAGCGGTACGCCCGGCCGCGCGGCGACATCCTGGTCGGCGCGGACCCGGTGACCGGCTCCGTACCGACCGGCGGCCGGTACGCGTACCGGCGCAGCTACACCGACGGCCCGACCTACGCGGCCGTCACCGGCTTCGCCTCGCAGGCGTACGGCACCACCCAGCTGGAGGGGACCGAGGACGAGCTGCTGACCGGCACCGACGGCCGGCTGGCGGGCTGGTCGTTCCTGGACGCCGTGGCCCGTCGGCAGAACCCCGGCGGGGACGTCCGCACCACGCTGAACCGGGCCGCCCAGCAGGCCGCGATGCGCGGGCTCGGCGACCGGAAGGGCGCGGTCGCCGCGATCGAGCCGGCCACCGGGCGGATCCTGGCGCTGGCCAGCACGCCCTCCTACGACCCGGGCGCCTTCGCCGGGCACGGCGCCGACGACCAGGAGGCCTGGAACCGCCTGCAGGCCGACGCCGACGAGCCGATGCTCAACCGGGCACTGCGCCAGACGTACCCGCCGGGCTCGACCTTCAAGGTGGTCACGGCCGCGGCCGCGCTGGCCGACGGGGTGGTCACCGACCCGGACGCGCCGACCGGGGCGCCCTTCCCGTACGTGCTGCCCGGCACGACCACGCCGCTGGTCAACGACACCCCGGTCTGCGACCGGCCGGGCCTGTCGCTGGCCGCCGCGATGACCGCCAGCTGCAACAGCGTGCTCGGCTACCTGGGGGTGCGGACCGGGCTGGACCGGATGGCCGGGATGGCCGCGAACTTCGGCTTCAACGACCCGGGGCTGGACGTCCCGGTGCGCGCGGCCCGGTCGAACTTCGACACCCGGATGGACGAGTCGCAGCTGGCGCTCTCCTCGATCGGGCAGTTCGACACGGCGGCCACCCCGCTGACGATGGCGATGGTCGCGGCGGGGGTCGCCAACGACGGGACGGTGATGCGTCCACAGCTTGTGGACAGGCTGACCAGGAGCGACGGCACCACGGTGCAGCTGATGCGGCCGTCCGTGTACAAGCGGGCGATGACCCCGGCGGTGGCCGAGCAGGTGCGCGGGCTGATGACGGACGTGGTGGAGAACGGCACCGGCGGCAACGCCCGGATCGCCGGGGCGGTGGTCGGCGGCAAGACCGGGACGGCCCAGCACGGGGTGGACAACAGCGGGACGCCGTACGCCTGGTTCATCGCCTGGGCCGGGCCGGCCGGCTCGGACGCGGTGCCGCCGGTGGCGGTGGCCGTGGTGGTCGCGGACGGCGGGGCCACCGATGTGACGGGTGGTGCCCTGGCCGCGCCGATCGCCCGGTCGGTGATGCGGGCGGTGCTCGGCGGGTGATCGCCGCAGGGCGCCGGCCTGCTGCTTTAATCGCCGGGAGGTAGAAGCGCCGTTTACGAAGTGTCCGGTTTGTACATCACTGTGCGCCAATTCGGACAATGCGCCGGTTGGGACTGTTCGTTTGCGACACTGGTGCTTTCGCCGGGTACTGTCCCATGTTTGTTCGGTTGATCCCCGATGACACCCCAGGGTGTTTCGGGTGACCAGCCACCAGGACACCCTCCCCCGCCCAGAAGGACCGCAGTTTTGGCCAGCAACACCCTTGGTGCGCGTCTGCTGCGACGCAAGCCCGTCTCGACACTGATCGCCGAGACCGAAGGCAAGAACTCCCTCCCGGCCGGTGCGCCCGAGGAGGGCGGGCGCTCCGGCATCCACCTGCGCCGCTCGATCGGGCTGTGGCAGCTGTCCTCGATCGGCATCGGCGCCACCATCGGCACCGGCATCTTCTTCGTGCTGAACACCGCGGTGCCCTCGGCCGGCCCGGCCGTCATCCTGTCCTTCGTGATCGCCGCGGTCACCGCCGGACTCACCGCGCTCTGCTACGCCGAGATGGCCTCCGCGATCCCGGTCTCCGGCTCCTCGTACTCCTACGCCTACGCCACCCTCGGCGAGGGCGTCGCCTTCGGCGTCGGCATCTGCCTGCTGATGGAGTACGGCGTCTCCGCCTCCGCGATCGCGGTGACCTGGGCCGAGTACCTGAACAAGTTCTTCGACCTGGCCTTCGGGTTCACGATCCCCGAGGAGCTCTCCGGCGCGCCGGACAGCACCCACTGGTTCAACCTGCCGGCGCTGCTGCTGGTCGCCATGGTCTGCGTCCTGCTGATCCGCGGCGTCAGCGAGTCGGTCAAGGTCAACGCGGTGATGGTCGCGATCAAGATCCTGATCCTGCTGATGTTCATCGGCGTGGCGCTCACCGGCTTCCACTCCGGCAACCTGAGCCCGTTCATGCCGCTCGGCTTCAGCGGCGTCCAGATCGCCGCGTCCAGCATCTTCTTCTCCTTCATCGGCCTGGACGCCGTGTCCACCGCCGGTGAGGAGGTCAAGAACCCGCGCCGCACCCTGCCGATGGCGATCATCATCTCGCTGGTCGTGGTGACCCTGCTCTACATCCTGGTCGCCCTGGCCGGCATCGGCGCCCAGCCCTGGCAGAAGTTCGACGGCCAGGAGGCCGGCCTCGCCCAGATCCTCCAGGACATCACCGGCCAGAGCTGGCCCGCGATGGTCTTCGCCTTCGGCGCGATCGTCTCGATCTTCAGCATCACCCTCGTGGTGATCTACGGCCAGACCCGCATCCTGTACTCGATGGGCCGCGACGGCATGCTGCCCAAGCGCTTCGCCCAGCTCTCCCCGCGCACCGGCACCCCGATCTGGAACACCATCGTGGTGGGCCTCGGCGTCGGCGCGCTGGCCGCGTTCATCCCGCTGCGGGTCCTGGCCGACATCACCAGCCTGGGCACGCTCATCGCCTTCTCGGTGGTCTCGATCGGCGTGATCGTGCTGCGCCGCACCCAGCCCGACCTGCCGCGCGGCTTCAAGGTGCCCGGCTACCCGGTCGTCCCGCTGATCAGCGTCGGCTTCTGCATCTACCTGATCACCGGTCTGCACGCCGACACCTTCCGGGCCGGGGCGATCGCCCTCGCCGTCGCCCTGGTCGTCTACTTCGGCTACAGCATCAGGCACTCCCGGCTGGAGCAGGCCGGGCAGCCGTCCGTGTCCTCGGACAGCTCCGCCGACTGACCCGGAAGCAAAACCCGGGTGAAGGGCCGCCGGCCGCCGAGGCGGCCGACGGCCCTTTTCCCGCCAACGCCCGTCCGGTGTCCAACGCCATGGCGACAGGGCCCGGCTCCCACCCATAACCTTCCACCATGGTGAGCACCCGCACGCCCGGCTACTTCCGCCCGCGCGGCCGCTTCACCGGCCGCAGCAGAACGCCGGCCCAGACCTCCGCGACCGAGGCGTCGTCCGGACCCGGACGACCGCCGCGCGGCTTCTCCGTCCGCCCCTTCCCCCGACAGCGTGGCGAGAGCACCTTTCCGCCCACGCCCGATCGGCTGAACGGCGCCCGGCTCGCCGGGCTCGCCTCGATGCGGACCGTCCAACTGCTCGGCTGCCTGGTCGCGGCCGGCTGGGCCGCCGCCTTCCCGCTCGTGTCCGACCTGGCCAACCAGCGGCTGTGGGGCCTGATCGCGGCCCCCGCCTACGTCCTGGCCGGACTGCTCTGCCTGACCCTGCCGCGTCGCTTCGCGGCCCGCGCCGCCGCCTCGGTCGCCCTCGTCGGGGCCGTCCTGGTCCCGCTGGCCCTGCTCGCCCTGAACGGTCGCCACCAGTCCGAGGTCATGGTGGTCGAACGCTCGGCCCACCTGCTGCTCACCACCGGCACCGCGTACCTGCCGCACCCGGTGGTGGTCACCGACTACAACCCGTACCTGCCGGCGATGTCCCTGTTCGGGATGCCGCGCCAGCTGCTCGGCGACTCCACCGCCTTCGCGAGGGTCGCCGGGGACGCCCGGATCTGGTTCGCGCTGACCTTCTTCGTCTGCCTGCTGGCCGCCTGGCGGCTGCTGCGGCCCGCCCGCCCCGGCGGCGGCGACCCGCGCGCGCCGCTGCTGCCGCTGGCCGTCCTCACCGCCTCGCCGCTGATCGCGCTCGCCCTGGCGGTCGGCGGGGTGGACCTGCCGCTGATCGGGGTCTGCTGCCTGGCCATGGCGCTCGCCGAGCGGGACCGCACCGTCGGCGCCGGACTGGTGCTCGCCCTCGCCTGCACCCTGAAGTGGACGGCCTGGCCCGCGCTGCCGGTCGCCGTCCTGCTGCTCTGGCGGCTGTACGGCCGCCGCCCCGCGGCCCGGACCGCGCTGATCGGGGTCGGGGTGAGCACGCTGGTGATCCTGCCCTCCGCGCTGGCCCAGCCGGACGCGCTGCGCGAACAGGTGGTGCGCTTCCCGCTCGGGATGACGGCGATCCGCACCCCGGCGGGCAGCCCGCTGCCCGGCAAGGTGCTGGCCGGCTTCGGACCGACCGGGCACGCGATCTCGCTGGCGCTGATGACCGTGGCCCTGGTCGCGGTGGCGATCTGGCTGCTGGCCCGGCCGCCGGTCTCCGCGATCGCCGCGGCGGACCTGCTGGCCGCCGGGCTCGCCATCGCCTTCATGCTGGCCCCGGCCGGGCGGTTCGGGTACCTGGCGCTGCCGGTGGTGCTGATGATCTGGCCCCGGCTGGCGGCCCGCCGCTGGAGCAGCCGGCGCCCGGTCCCGCCCGGCCGGGTGCGGGGGAGGCCGCAGCCCGCGCTGCCGCGCGGCTGAGAAAGCACCGGCCCGCCCTGCCGTGAGGCCGGGCGGGCCGTTCGCTCGGGGGCCGTTCGCCCGGGGCCGTCTGCCCGGGGGCCTACCGGCCGGCGGCCTTCAGGATGGAGGCGACGGCCGGGCCGGCCGCGTCCACGCCGTGGCCGCCGCCCTGGACCTCGGCGGCCACCGCGAGGTTGCCCCGGTAGGCGGTGAACCAGCTGTTGGTGACGTCGACCCCGGCGACCTCGGCCGAGCCGGTCTTGGCGCCCGCGTTGTCGGTGATGCCGGCCATCACCTCCTTGGCGGTGCCGCCGGTGGCGGTGGCCGCCATCATCGCCTTCAGCTTGGCGTCCACGTCGGGGGAGAGCGGGCGGGCGGCCTTCTGCTGCGGCAGCTCCGCCACCAGGATCGGCTGCTTGAACTCGCCGCTCTGCACGGTGGCGGCGACCGAGGCGATGGCCAGCGGGTTCATCTGGACCTTGCCCTGGCCGATGTAGTTCATGGCCTGCTCGTCCTTGCTGCCCGGCGTCGCCGGCACCTTGCCGTCGGTGTTGGGCAGGCCGGTCTTCCACTCCAGGCCGATGCCGAACACGTCCTTGGCCGTGCCGGACAGCGTCTCGGGCTTGAGGCTGGCCAGGCCCTGATTGATGAAGGCGGTGTTGCAGGACATCATGAAGTCCTGCTGGAGCGTGTTGTTCGGGAAGGCACCCGGGAACGAGTTCGGGATCGGGTGCGCGTTGCCGCTCTTCTCCGGGCAGGCCACCACGGTGTCCGGGTTGACCCCGTTCTCCAGCAGCGCCGCCGAAGTGATGATCTTCATCGTCGAGCCCGGCGCGAGCAGCCCGGTGAAGGCCCGGTTCTGTCCGTTGGCCGGCGAGTTGGCGAAGGCCAGCACCTGACCTGTGCTCGGCTCGATCGCCACGACGGAGGCCGGCTTGCCGCCCAGGTCGGTCATCGCCTTCTCGGCGGCGGCCTGCAGGGTGTTGTCGATGGTCAGCTTGAACGGCTTGCCGGGCTTCGGCTCGACGATGGTGAACAGCTTGTCCTGGGCGCCCTTGCCGGCCGGGTCGGAGATCACCACGGCGCTGCCCGCGTCCTGGTCCTTGGCCGGGTCCGGCGGCAGCAGCTTGTTGGCGTTCTCCTGGAGGGTGGTCATCAGCGCCTGGGTGAGCGAGGCGCCCTGGACCGGCTTGCCGTTGCGGTCCACCACCGTGGACGGCGGGGCGAAGACCGGCTGGACGGCGATGGTCTCGTTGCCGGACAGGTGCGGGTGGATCACCGACGGCGCCCAGTGCACGGCCGGGGTGTTGTCGCTCATCTTCACGACGCCGAGGAAGCCCTGGTAGTCCCAGGCCCGGCTGGTGCCCGCGAACTCGGCGCGCGCCTTGTACGACATCAGGGTGCCGGTGGGGCCGGGCGTGGCGGTGGCGGACGGCGTGTCGGTCGCGCCCGGCGTCGCGGAGGCCCCGGCGGACGGCTTGGCGGCGGGGGCGGGGGTGCCGGTGGCGGCGGAGAAGACCTGCTGGGTGGTCGGGCCGAACGGCGTGAGGGTCAGCGCGCTCGGCTTGACCTGGTCGCGGAAGGCGGTCAGACCGGCCGTGGCCGCGGCCGGGTCGTCGGTCAGCGAGGCCGCCTTGGCGATGTCGCCGGCCGCCCAGGCCGTCAGGAAGTCCTTCAGACCGGCTGTCGCCTGCTCGGCCGACGGCGGCTCGGCGACCACGGTGCGCGGCTTCTTGCCGCCGGAGCCGCCGTCCGAGTCGTTCATCAGGCTGTACGCGCCGTAGCCGCCGCCCGCGAGGACGGCGATGGACACGCCGGTGATGATGCCGATCTTCGCGCCACTGCGCATGGTGCAGGTCCCCCAGGGGTCTCGCGGCCGGGCGCAACCGGCCGGGGCCGGAAACGCGGTACCCCCCCACCCTAGGCAGCACGGATCGGTGCGCCGGCGAATCGCCCGGCACTTGTGACGGATCTGGTACGTGTTGTGCACCGCATACGGACGAATCGCGGGAACCCGGTGTGCCCGGGGCGGATCAGATCCAGGTGTTGAACCACATCCGGCGGCGCCAGTCCTCCAGCGGGATGGTCTGCCCGGTGAACAGCGGGAAGAAGAAGAGGAAGTTCCAGAGGATCAGCAGGATCAGCAGGCCGGCCGCCGCGGAACCGATGATCCGGCGGTCCCGGGAGGCGCCGGGCGGCCCGATCAGCGCGCCGATCAGCATGGTCACCGCGAGCACCAGGAACGGGACGAAGACCACCGCGTAGAAGAGGAAGATCGTCCGCTGCTGGTAGGCGAACCAGGGCAGGTAGCCGGCTGCCAGGCCGCAGAGCAGCGCACCGGCCCGCCAGTCCCGCCGGGCCGCCCAGCGCCACAGGCAGTAGGCCAGCGCCACGAGGCCCGTCCACCACAGCAGCGGGGTGCCGATGCCCAGTACCTCGCGGGCGCAGTCGGCGGCGGTGCAGCCGGCCTGGCCGTACTTGGGGGACTCGTAGAAGAAGGACACCGGCCGGCCCAGCACCAGCCAGGACCACGGGTTGGACTGGTAGGTGTGCGGGTCGCTCAGGCCGACGTGGAAGTCGTAGACCGTCGAGTGGTAGTGCCACAGCGAGCGCAGGGCCCCGGGTATCCACGGGAAGTCGGTGGAACGGCCGACCGCCCAGTCCCGGCCCCAGCCGCCCTGGCCGGGGGCGGTGCTGCTGGCGAACCAGCCCCACCAGGACGCGATGTAGACCGCGACCGACACCACGACGACCGAGACGAAGGCCGGCACCACGTCCCGGGCGAGCACCGCCAGGAACGGGCGCGGGGCGCCGGCCAGACGGCGGGCGCCGACGTCCCAGAGCACCGTCATCAGGCCGAAGGCCGCCGCCACGTACAGGCCGCTCCACTTGGTGGCGCAGGTCAGACCGACGCAGACGCCGGCCGCTATCCGGTACGGGCGCCAGCCCAGGTTCAGCCGCTGGGCGAGCCGCGGGTCCTCGACGCCGCCCAGCCTCCGGGCCAGCAGGGCCCGGGTGCGGTCGCGGTCCAGCAGCAGGAAGCCGAAGGCGGCGAGGGTCCAGAACATCACCACCAGGTCGAGCAGGGCGGCCCGGCTGAGCACCAGGTGCAGGCCGTCCACCGAGAGCAGCAGGCCCGCCACGCAGCCCAGCAGGGTGGAGCGGAACATCCGGCGGGCGATCCGGGCCACCATCAGCACCGACAGGGTGCCGAGCAGGGCCACCGCGAACCGCCACCCGAAGGGGTTCATGCCGAACAACTGCTCGCCCGCACCGATGATCCACTTGCCCACCGGCGGGTGCACCACGTACGAGGGCGTCGCCCGGTACGGGACGGCCGCGCCCGGCGTCATGATCGTGGCGTTGGCGTCCTCCGGCCAGCTGATCTCGTAGCCGCCGTGCCAGAGCGCGTACGCGTCCTTGGCGTAGTACGTCTCGTCGAAGATGATCGCGTGCGGCTGCCCGAGGTTCGTGAACCGCAGCAGGCCGGCGAACACCGCCACCGCGACCGGGCCGAGCCAGCCGGCCCAGCGGCAGAGGAAGAACCACAGGCCCTGCGGCAGCGAGACGCCCATCCGCAGCAGCAGCGGCGACTGCGGCACGTCCCGGGGCGTCACCCGGGGGCCGTCCGGCATCGGCGGCGCCAGGCGCTCGGTGAGCGTCGCCGCGGCGCGGGCGGTCCAGCCGTGCCCGGCCAGGCGCTCGCGCCAGCCGGCCGGCCCGGACCGCGGCGCGGGCCCGGCCTGGGGCGAGCGGGGGGACGGCAGGCCGACACCGCCGTACGCGGAGTGGTCCGTACCAGTGGGCGTCTGGGCCGCCGTGTCGCCGTTCATCCGCCACATCGTAGGGGCGCTCTTCGTACGCGTGTCCGCTCCCTCGGAAGCTGACCGAATCGTCACCAAAAGCCCCGGGCGCGCGACAGCTGCAAGGATGGGGACCGTGACAGGAGTACTCGTTCTCGCAGGCACCCCCATCGGCGACGTCTCGGACGCCCCGCCCCGGCTCGTCAACGAACTGGCCACGGCGGACGTGATCGCGGCCGAGGACACCCGGCGGCTGCGCCGGCTCACCCAGGCCCTGGGGGTGACCCCGGCCGGGCGGGTGGTCTCCTACTTCGAGGGCAACGAGGTCGGCCGCACCCCCGAACTGGTCGAGGCGCTGCTCGGCGGCGCCCGGGTGCTGCTGGTCACCGACGCCGGCATGCCCTCGGTCTCCGACCCCGGCTACCGGCTGGTCGCCGCCGCCGTCGCCGCCGACGTCAAGGTCACCGCGGTGCCCGGGCCCTCGGCGGTGCTCACCGCGCTCGCGCTGTCCGGCCTGCCGGTGGACCGCTTCACCTTCGAGGGATTCCTGCCGCGCAAGAACGGCGACCGAGCCCGGCAGCTCGCCACGATCGCCGCCGAGCCGCGCACCATGGTCTTCTTCGAGGCGCCGCACCGGATCGCCGAAGCGCTCACGGCGATGGCCGAGGCGTTCGGGCCCGAGCGTCCGGCCGCCGTCTGCCGCGAGCTCACCAAGACCTACGAGGAGGTCAAGCGCGGGCCGATCGGCGAACTGGCGGCCTGGGCGGCCGAGGGCGTCAAGGGCGAGATCACCGTCGTGGTCGCCGGCGCCCCGCCGGCCGCGCCCCAGGAGCTGACCCCGGCCGAGCTGGCCCGGCTGGTCGCCGTCCGCGAGGAGGCCGGGGAGCGCCGCAAGGAGGCCATCGCGGCCGTCGCGGTGGAGCTCTCGCTGCCCAAGCGGGAGGTCTTCGACGCGGTCGTGGCGGCGAAGCGGGAAGGCCTGGGAGGAGCCCCGGGACAGGGGTGAATACCGGGGGTTGCGTTGCTCACGGGGAGTCGTACCGTGGAGGGAAGGCCCCGGTAAACACCCGCTGAGCTGAAGCTTCGGTCGCGGTTTTCGGTCCCGGGGAGGCCCTTCGTATAGGGCTCCCCAACCGGCATCCAAGTCTTCACAAGTGGGGCGTCGCCCGGGGATGTCCGGGCATTTCCTGGAAGGGAAAGACCCAGCCGGGCGAGCGTCCGGCGGGCGCTGGGAGACGGCCATGAGCGATGTTGTCGGTAGCCCGCGCAGTGGCAACGCACTGAGCACCGCCGGTCTGGCCGGCCGGCCGCACACTCCCGTCGAAACCGTACGGGAGGCCTACTCCTTCGCGTGCCTGCGCTGCGGGTACGGATGGGAGCAGGCGTACGACATCGAGCACCACGTGGGCAAGGACGGCCACGTCGTGTTCGAGTACCACGCCAACGGCGTCCGGGTGCCGTCCCCGCTGCTCAAGCCGACCTGCCCGGGGTGCGGCGGCCACACCGTGCGGATCATGCGCGAGGGCCGGGTGGCCACCGCCGACCAGCAGTGGCAGCACGCCCCCGGCTACCCGGCGCACGCCGAGCCGGCCGGGCCGCCCCCGGTGGCCGAGCCCGTCCGGCCGCGCGGACGCTGGGCCCGGTTCTGGTCGCGGCTGCTGGGCTGACACCGGGGCGACGAGGAGGGACCGCCCCCGGCCGGGAACAACTCGGTCGAGGGCGGTCCGCGCGCCCGACTAAGCTTTCCGACCATGGCGGCCACTGCAGACCACAGCACCACCGGGGCGACCGCCCCGGCGTACTACGTTTCCACCCCGATCTACTACGTCAACGATCGCCCGCACCTGGGCCACGCGTACACCACCGTGGCGGGCGACGTCCTCACCCGCTGGCACCGCCAGCGCGGCGAGAAGGTGTGGTACCTGACCGGCACCGACGAGCACGGTCAGAAGATCATGCGGACCGCCGAGGCGAACGGCGTCAGCCCGCAGCAGTGGTGCGACAAGCTGGTCGAGGAGGCCTGGAAGCCGCTCTGGGAGCACCTGGAGATCGCCAACGACGACTTCATCCGCACCACCGAGGAGCGGCACACCGCCCGGGTGCAGGAGTTCGTCCAGGACCTGTTCGACAAGGGCGAGATCTACAAGGGCGGCTACTCCGGCCCGTACTGCGTCGGCTGCGAGGAGTTCAAGCTCCCGGCCGAGCTGCTCGACGGCGCGACCGCGGACGAGAAGCTCTGCGCCGTGCACAAGCGGCCGGTCGAGTGGCTGGAGGAGGAGAACTACTTCTTCCGCCTCTCCGCCTACGGCCCGCGGCTGCTGGAGTTCTACGCGGCGAACCCGGACTTCATCCAGCCCGCCTCGGCCCGCAACGAGGTGCTGCGCTTCGTCGAGCAGGACCTCAAGGACCTCTCGATCTCCCGCTCCACCTTCGACTGGGGCGTCCCGCTGCCCTGGGACGAGAAGCACGTCCTGTACGTGTGGGTCGACGCGCTGCAGAACTACATCACCGCGGCCGGCTACGGCAGCGACCCGGAGCGCTTCGCCGAGCTGTGGCCCGCCTCGGTCCACCTGGTCGGCAAGGACATCCTCCGCTTCCACGCCGTCATCTGGCCCGCCATGCTGATGGCCGCCGGGCTGCCGCTGCCCAAGCGGGTCGTCGCCAACGGCTGGCTGATGGTCGGCGGCGAGAAGATGTCCAAGTCCAACCTGACCGGCATCGCGCCCACCGACCTGACCTCGCACTTCGGCGTGGACGCGTACCGCTACTACTTCCTGCGGGCGATCCCGTTCGGCACCGACGGCTCGTTCTCCTGGGAGGACTTCACCGCCCGGTACACCTCCGAGCTGGCCAACGACTTCGGCAACCTGGCCTCCCGGGTCGCCGCGATGGTCGGCAAGTACTTCGACGGGGTGCTGCCCGCCGCCACCGCCGCCGGTGACGCCGAGCAGGCCGTCGCGGACGGGCTGACCGCGGCGGTCGCCGCCGCCGACCTGAAGATCGGCGAGGAGCTGGACTTCGCCGGCGGCCTCGCGGCGATCTTCGAGTTCGTCAAGCAGGTCAACGGCTACCTCACCACCCAGGAGCCGTGGAAGGTCGCCAAGGACGAGTCCGAGGAGGGGCAGGCCCGCCTGGCCACCATCCTCTACACCGCCGCCGAGGCGCTGCGCGCCACCGCCGTGCTGCTCAACCCGGTGATGCCGTCCACCGCCGAGAAGCTGTGGGCCTCGCTGGGCGCCGAGGCCGCCGGGCTGGGCGCGCTCGGCGCGCAGACCGTCGCCACCGCGGCCGACTGGGGCCGGCTGCCCGTCGGCGCCACCGTCACCAAGGGCGAGATCCTCTTCCCGCGCCTCGAAGAGAAGCCGACCGCCTGACATGGCCGCCAAGGACGACGCCCGGTCGACCCCGCCGCCGCTGCCGGAACCCCTGGCCGTGGCGGTGGCCGACTCGCACACCCACCTCGACATGCAGTCCGGCACCCCGGCCGAGGGCCTGGCCAAGGCCGCCTCGGTCGGCGTCACCACGGTGGTCCAGGTGGGCTGCGACGTGCCCGGCTCGCGCTGGGCCGCCGAACTGGCGGCCCAGTACGAGCAGGTGCACGCGGCCGTCGCCCTGCACCCGAACGAGGCGCCGCGGATCTTCCTCGGCGACGCCGACGGCTGGTCCGGGCAGCAGCGGAAGGCCGGCGGCGCCGCCGCGCTGGACGAGGCGCTCGCCGAGATCGACCGGCTCGCCGCCCTCCCGCAGGTGGTGGCGGTCGGCGAGACCGGCCTGGACTACTTCCGCACCGGGCCGGAGGGCGTGGAGATCCAGAAGGAGTCGTTCCGCCGCCACATCGAGATGGCCAAGCGGCACGGCAAGGCCCTGGTCATCCACGACCGCGACGCCCACGAGGACGTCATCGCCGTCCTGCTGGCCGAAGGCGCCCCGGAGCGGACGGTCTTCCACTGCTACTCCGGCGACGCCGGGATGGCCAAGATCTGCGCCGAGCACGGCTGGTACCTCTCCTTCGCCGGCCCGGTCACCTTCAAGGCCAACCAGCCGCTGCGCGACGCCCTGCTCGCCACCCCGCTGGACCGGATCCTGGTCGAGACCGACGCCCCCTTCCTCACCCCGCACCCCTACCGCGGCCGCCCGAACGCCCCGTACCTGATCCCGGTCACGGTCCGCTCGATGGCCGCCACCCTGGGCCTGGCCGAGGACGAGCTGTGCACGGCCGTCGCGGCGAACACCGCCAGGGCCTTCGGGTACTGAGCCCGAGGCCCGGGGCCCCGTCCGGATCGGCGCGTCCGGACGGCGGCCCCCGCGCCCGTATCCTTGGCGCGTGAGCACCACCGACCCCACCCCTGACAGCCACCTTCTGGGCGCCGCCGACATCCGGGAGCTGGCCGCCGCCTTCGGCGTGAAGCCGACCAAGCAGCGCGGGCAGAACTTCGTCATCGATGGCAACACCGTGCGGCGGATCGTCCGGGCCGCCGACGTGACGGAGCAGGACACGGTGGTGGAGGTCGGGCCCGGGCTCGGCTCGCTCACCCTGGCACTGCTGGAGGTGGCGCGGCACGTCACCGCGGTCGAGATCGACCCGGTGCTGGCGCGGCACCTGCCGGACACCGTCGCCGCCCGGATGCCGGGCAAGGCGGACTCCTTCGACCTGGTGTTCAGCGACGCCATGGAGGTCACCGAGCTGCCCGGGCCCGCGCCCACCGCGCTGGTCGCCAACCTCCCGTACAACGTCGCCGTGCCCGTCCTGCTGCACATGCTGGCGACCTTCCCCAGCATCGAGCGGACCCTGGTGATGGTGCAGAGCGAGGTCGCCGACCGGCTCGCCGCCAAGCCGGGCAACAAGGTGTACGGCGTCCCGTCGGTCAAGGCCAACTGGTACGCCGACGTGAAGCGGGCCGGCGCCATCGGGCGGAACGTCTTCTGGCCCGCCCCCAACGTCGACTCCGGGCTGGTCTCGCTGATCCGCCGCGAGCCGCCGAGGACCACCGCCAGCCGCGAGGAGGTGTTCGCGGTCGTCGACGCCGCGTTCGCCCAGCGGCGCAAGACCCTGCGCGCCGCGCTGGCCGGCTGGGCGGGCTCCGCCGCCGGGGCCGAGCAGGCGCTCGCGGCGGCCGGCATCGACCACAAGCTGCGCGGCGAGATGCTGACGGTCGAGCAGTTCGCCGCGATCGCCGAGCACAAGCCCGCCAAGGACGCCGTGTGATCACCGTACGGGTACCGGCCAAGGTCAACGTCCAGCTGGGGGTCGGCGGCCTGCGCGCCGACGGCTTCCACGACCTGGCCAACGTCTTCTTCGCGGTCGCCCTCGGGGACGAGGTCACCGCCACCGCCGGGGAAGGCGTGACACTGAGCTGCACCGGCCCGGACGCCGCCGTCGTCCCCCTCGACGACAGCAACCTCGCCGCCCGCGCCGCCCGGCTGCTCGCCGCCCACCACGGCATCGCCGACCCGGGCGTGCACCTGCACATCGCCAAGGCCATCCCGGTGGCCGGCGGCATGGCCGGCGGCAGCGCCGACGGCGCGGCGGCGCTCGTCGCCTGCGACGCGCTCTGGCAGCTGGACACCCCGCTGCCGGTGCTGCTGGAACTGGCCGCCGAACTCGGCTCCGACGTGCCGTTCGCCCTGCTCGGCGGCGTCGCGCTCGGCCGCGGCCGGGGCGAGATCCTGGAGCCGCTGACCACCGGGGGCACCTTCCACTGGGTCTTCGCGGTCGCCGAGGGCGGCCTGTCCACCCCCGCCGTGTTCCGCGAGTGCGACCGGCTGCGCGAGGAAGCCGGCACCGGCTCCAGCGACACCGACGTCCCCACCCCGGACGCCGACCCGGCGCTGCTCGCCGCCCTCGCCCACGGCGACGCCGTCGCCCTGGCCGACGCGCTCGCCAACGACCTCCAGCCCGCCGCGCTCTCGCTGCGCCCCGCACTCGCCGCCACCCTGCGCGCCGGCACCGAGGCGGGCGCGCTCGGGGCCCTGGTCTCCGGCTCCGGGCCGACCTGCGCCTTCCTGGTCAAGGACGCCGAGGCCGCCGCCGCGGTGGCCGGGGCGCTGCGGGCCTCCGGCACCTGCCGGACCGCCCACGCCACCCACGGACCGGTGCCGGGGGCCTCCCTGGCGGACTGACGCGGTGAGGGCGCTCCGGCGGGCCCATTAGGCTGGAGAGATCGGGGTGTCCCGACAGGGGCACCCGGCCGTTGAGCGGCGGACCGCCCCGCGACCGCCGAACCCAGGAGCGCAGCACACGTGGCCGTCAACCTCGCCACCATCGAGTCCGTCACGAAGGTCTACGGCACCCGCGCCCTGCTGGACGCGGTCAGCCTGGGCGTCAGCGAGGGCGACCGGATCGGCGTCGTCGGCCGCAACGGCGACGGCAAGACCACCCTGATCCGGATGCTCGCCAAGCTGGAGGAACCCGACGGCGGCCGGATCACCCACTCCGGCGGCCTCCAGATGGCCGTCCTCACCCAGCACGACTCGCTCGACCCGACGGCGACCATCCGGCACGAGGTGATCGCCGACCGGGCCGACCACGAGTGGCTCGGCGACGCCCGCATCCGCGACATCATCGAGGGCCTCTTCGGCGGCCTCGACCTGCCCGGCTTCGCCGACGGCCTGGACACCGTCATCGGCCCGCTCTCCGGCGGCGAGCGCCGCCGGATCGCGCTCGCCAAGCTGCTGCTCGGCTCGCCCGACCTGATCGTCCTCGACGAGCCCACCAACCACCTCGACGTCGAGGGCATCAACTGGCTCGCCGAGCACCTCCAGAAGCGCCGCTCCGCGCTCGTCTGCGTCACCCACGACCGGTGGTTCCTCGACCAGGTCTGCACCCGCATGTGGGACGTCCAGAGCGGTGAGGTGCACGAGTACGAGGGCGGCTACTCCGACTACGTCTTCGCCCGCGCCGAGCGCTCCCGGATCGAGGCCGTCGAGGAGCAGAAGCGCCAGAACATGGCCCGCAAGGAGCTGGCCTGGCTGCGCCGCGGCGCCCCCGCCCGCACCTCCAAGCCGCGCTACCGGATCGAGGCCGCCAACGCCCTGATCGCGGACGTGCCGGACCCGCGCGACACGTCCGAGCTGATGAAGTTCGCCAACGCGCGGCTCGGCAAGACGGTCTTCGACCTGGAGGGCGTGACCGTCACCGCCGGCCCGAAGCTGCTCCTGGAGAACATCACCTGGCAGCTCGGCCCCGGCGAGCGGATCGGCCTGCTCGGCGTCAACGGCGCCGGCAAGACCTCGCTGCTGCGCGCGCTGCGCGACGCGTACACCTCCGAGGGCGACGTCCAGCCGGCGTCGGGCGTCATCAAGGTCGGCAAGACCGTGCGGCTGGCCTACCTGTCGCAGGAGGTCGCCGAGCTGGACCCGGCGACCCGGGTGCTCCAGGCCGTCGAGCAGGTCCGCTCGCGGGTCGACCTCGGCAAGGGCCGGGAGATGAGCGCCGGCCAGCTGTGCGAGCAGTTCGGCTTCGGCAAGGACAAGCAGTGGACGCCGGTCGGCGACCTGTCCGGCGGCGAGCGGCGCCGGCTCCAGCTGCTGCGGCTGCTGATGGACGAGCCCAACGTGCTGTTCCTGGACGAGCCCACCAACGACCTGGACATCGAGACGCTCAACCAGCTGGAGGACCTGCTCGACGGCTGGCCCGGCTCGATGATCGTCATCAGCCACGACCGCTTCTTCATCGAGCGCACCACGGACACCGTCCACGCGCTGCTCGGCGACCGGAAGATGCGGATGCTGCCGAACGGCGTGGACGAGTACCTGGAGCGCCGGGCCAGGATGGCCGCCGCGGCTCCCGCTGCCGCTCCGGCGGGCTCGGGTGCGAGCTCGGGTGGCGCGGCCGGTGCGGCTTCGGCCGGCGCGGGTGCCGCAGGTGGCCCGGGTGCCGAGGGCGGTGCCCCCGCGCTGTCCGGCGGGGACCTGCGGGCGGCGAAGAAGGAGATGCAGAAGCTGGAGCGGCAGATCGCCAAGCTGGACCAGAAGGAGTCCAAGCTGCACTCCCAACTCGCCGAGCACGCCGCCGACTTCTCCAAGGTCGCGGAGCTGGACGCGCAGCTGCGCGCCGTCCGGGAGGAGAAGGAGGAGCTTGAGATGGGCTGGCTGGAGCTGGCCGAGCAGGTCTGAGGCGGGTCGCCGGTCGGGCTGCTGGTCGGGCTGCCGGTCGGGGCGGCCCGCGCCGGATCACCTGCCGGGGTGGCCGCCGAGGAGCGTTTCGAGCTCCTCCGCCGCACGGCCCAGCGCACTGCGCGCCGGGTCGTGCGGGGCGGTCGGACGGGCCGCCGGGGTCGTCGGCGGGCGGTGCGCCCGGGCGGCGGCGGTCAGTTCGTCCAGCGCGCGCCGCACCCGGCCCACCTCGCCCGGGTCCGGCAGCCGGCCGCCGTACCGGATCTGCGCGGCGAAGGCCGCCACCGCGCCGCCCAGCCGCTCCAGCGCCGCCGTGGCCGGCAGCCACCGCTCGGCCAGCCGGCCGGTGGGCGGCGGCTCCGCCAGGCCCTGCTGGACCTCCCGGCGGGCGTCCGCCAGCGACCGGTAGGCCGAGCGGCGCAGCCACACCTGGGCGTTGCCGTTTCGGACGGTGGAGTCGCCGGTGTCGCCGGTGTCGCCGGCGCCGGTGGTGGCGGTGGTGGTGGCGTCCTGGACCACGGCGTCGAGGTAGGCCCGCAGCGCCGTCGTCGCGTCGACCAGCCTGGGCTCGATCCGATGGCGCGGGCGCTCCGGCCACAGCAGGTAGCCGAAGAGCAGGACGATCGCGCTGGCCAGCACGGTGTCCAGGACCCGCGGCCAGAACTCCGCGGCGCCGCTCTGCCCGCCGAGCTGGAGCAGGACCAGCGCCATCGGCGTCATCACCACGGTGTTCAACCCGTAGTGCGCCGCCGTCGCGTACGGGAGCAGGGCCACGCAGCCCGCGGCCATCGCGGTCAGCGCCCACTCGTCGGTGGCGGCCGTGAGCAGCGCCGCGGTCACGGCCACCCCGAGCACCGTGCCGACCGAACGGCTCACCGCGCGCAGGAACACCGACCCGAGATCCGGCTTGAGCACGAAGGCGATCGTCATCGGCACCCAGTAGCTCTTGCTGAGCGGGTAGTTGGCCGTGACCGCCGAACCGACCGCGATGCACAGCGCGACGCGCAGCCCGTACCGCACCGAACCCCGCGACAGCAGCCGCGCCCGCAGCCGCCACGGGTCCGGCGGCGGCGCGGGCGCGGTGCCGAGCCGGGTATCGCGGCCGGCCACCGTGTCGGCGGCGGCGCGCAGGGCCACGTCCAGGGCCTGCCGCGACGGGGTGTCCGGCCGCCAGTCGGGTACGGCGACCTCGCCGCCGCCCTGCCGCACGGCGGCCGCCAGCCGGTTCGGCACCTCGGCCACCTCCGGCGGGACCGGACGGCGGGCCCACACCAGACCGGTCGCCGCCTCGGTGGCGGCGAGGGCGGCCTCGTACATCCGGCCGCGGCGGTCCTGCGCGGTCCGGTGGTCGTCCTGTGCGGTCCGGCCGTCCCTTCTGGCCCGCTGGCTCCGCCGGTTCTGTCGGCTCCGCCGGTTCGTGCCGAGGAGGTCCTGGAGCTGGTTCAGGCGGGCCGTCAGCACCTGGCGCGAGACCCCCGCCCGCGGCCCGCCCAGATCGGCGAGCGTACGGCCGAGCGCGTCGTACGCGGCGGCCAGCGCCCGGTTGCGCGGATCCGCAGCAGGCCGGTTCGGCGCACCCGCCGGCAGCCCCAGCAGCACCACGAACGCCGCCCCGACCAGCAGCATCGGCGCCGCCGCCCACCACGGCCCCGGCAGCGGCATCCCGCTGCCCAGCGCGGCCGACACCAGCAACAGCATCCCGGCCGCCGAACCGCGCGGACCCGTCGCACTCAGCGCGCCGGAGACGAAGGCGGTCAGCGTCAGCGCGACACCCAGGACGAGACCGTCCACGTCCGCGTGCTGAAGCGCGGTGCCGATCAGCATGCCGAGCGCCGAGGCGAGGACCGCCGTCCCGATCCGGGCGGCCCGCAGCCTGCCCGGCTCGACCCGGTCGTTCATCGTCGCGTGCATCGCCCCGAGCCCGGCGAACACCCCCAGATCCAGCCGGTGCGTCAGCAGCCCCACCGTCAACGGCACCGCCATGCCCACCGCCGCCCGCACCATCAGCGCCACCGGCACCGGCGGCCGCGCGGGCCGCGCGGCACGGGCCCACCAGGGGGAAGGAGAGACGTCGGAAGAGCTCACGCGGTCACGTCCGTTCTGCGGCCTTGGGTCGCTGCTGTGCGACATTGCGCGGCAGATGGGGCGTACCGGGTCAGTCTACCCAGGGCCGCCGCGGCAGCCTCGTACGTGTCAAGTTCGTACCGATCGCGTACGGGCGGGCCAAGGTCCCTGCCGAGCCGACAGAGGTGGTGGCTACCATGACGGAGGCGAAAACCGTCCACAGGGCGGTCGGTGCTCCGACCAGGACGGTACGAACCAGAAGTTGACGGTGTGTTGCGGCACGCGGCAGCCCGGGAGGCCCGGGCGCGGCGGGCCGTACGGGGGAGAGGTGAACTGCTGTGGCAGGCAATGGTGCAACAAGTCCGGGGACGCCGACTCCTTCGGTGAGTCCGTCACCCAGTCCCACGCTGACGCCGTCGGCGAACCCTTCGCCGAGCGCTACGCCCAGTCCGTCGGCGAATCCTTCGCCGAGCGCTACGCCCAACCCATCGGCGAGTCCCGCGCCCAGCGCGTCGTCCAACCCCGCGCCCAGCGCGTCGGGCACCGACCCGAACGCTCCGGCGCCTTCCGGTGACGCGACGCCGTACATGCTGGAGCACAAGCTCCCGTGGCCTCTGGGTGGGGTCGACCTCGCTCCGTTCGTCAGCACCCTGCAGACGAACGGCAGCGCCAATGACCTGGTGGCGGCCTTCGGCAAGCAGAACGTCCAGGTCGAGCTCGACACGCTCACGACGTTCGCCGGCAAGGTCGAGGCCCTGCTCGCCGCCATGGAAGGCTCGGCGGCGGCGCCGTACAAGCTCCAGGAGCAGAAGCTGACGGGCAAGAGCTTCGCGAGCGCGGAGTTCGCCGAGGCGACGGCCCTGACCGCCGCCTACGAGAAGGTGCACGCCCAGCTCGTACAGCTGCACAAGGACCTCGCGTCGCAGATCCAGGCGATGCAGACAGCGGTTTCGCGGACGGCGAGCATCTACGGAACCAACGAGGACCACACGACGGCCGCTCAGAACGCCGTCGCGCAGAACGTGGGTGCCACCACACCGGCACCGGGGTCGGGCGACGGCAAGTACTGATGGCGGTCCGGGGAGAGTCCCACGGGGAGACGGGGAGCAAGTAGTGGCAGGCAGCACGAACTTCGAAGGAATGGAACACACCCACCTGCGCAAGATGGTGGACAGCACGGATCCGACGACGATCCTCAGCCGCGGCACCCAACTGCAGTCGGCCGGGCGGGTGCTGAAGGAACTGAGTACGGCGCTCAAGTCGCACGTCGGAAATGTCACCTGGGAAGGGCCGGCTGCCGAGAACTTCAAGACCTGGGTGAACAACCTGCAGCAGTCGGCGCAGATCATCGGCGACCACGCCACGACTGCCGGCGACGCGATGCACCAGGCCGGCGAGGCGCTCAGTACCGCCAAGGTCGCCGTGCCGGAGCCTCCGAAGACGGAGATCCAGGCGGTCAACAAGTACAACAGCCAGTCGAACCTGGTGAAGGTGCCCCAACTCGCCGTCGGTCAGTCCGTCGATGCCTACATGAAGACGGTCGACCCCAAGTGGGTGACGGGGACGGAGTTCAGCCTGGCCAAGGCGAAGGTCGAGAAGGAGCACCAGGAAGCCGTTCTCCAGATGGAGAAGCTGGCACAGGCCTACAGCGCGGCGACGACGACGCTGAACGGGATTCCCACGGACGTGGTGCTGCCGGGAACGCCTGGCGCTGGCACCGCCAAGGACGATTCGTCAACTGTCTCGGGTGGTAGTGGTGGCTCGGCCGGTTCTGGCGGCCGTGTGCGCAGCCCGCGTTCGGGTGGCGGAAGTGTCGGTGGCGGTTCCAGCCCGTCCGATGGCGGCTACGGGGGCGGCACGGTCCTGCCCCGTGACCCGGGTTCGGGCGGCCCCGGCCCGGGCAACCCGGGCAACACCCCGCCCCCGCCGCACGGTGGCGGTCAGGTGCCGCCCGCGCCGCAGGACCCGGGGACCTCGATCCCGCCGTCCTACCCGTCCGACCCGGTCAACCGTCCGGGCACCGATCTCAACAGCGTGCCCACCCTGCCGACCCTCCCGACCCAGACCGGCCCGTACGGTCCGGGCGGCGGCCAGCTGCCCACGGACGGGCCGACCACCCTCCCCGGCTACCCGAACGGGACGGGCGGCCCGAACAACGGGCCCGGCGTTCCCGGCGGCGGCCCGATCACGGGCTTCCCGGGCGGACCGGGCGGCGGCACCGTCCCGACCAAGGGCGGCGGCCAGATCCAGCCGCGGACGACGCCGTTCGGCGGCGGCCCGGGGCAGGGGAGGAGCGGTACTCCGGGACTGCCCAGCGGGACGGTCTTCGGCGCCCGCGAGGCGGGTCCGGGCGGCGGCCGGGTCGGTGGGCCCGGCGGTGCGGGCGGCATGCACCCCGGCATGGGCGGTGCCCACGGCGGCGCGGTCGGGGCCGGCGGCGGTTCGCGTGGCCGGGGCCTGTCCTCGACCACCGGCGGGACGGTCGGCGGTCGCAAGGGCCCTAGCGCGGGCGGGGAGTTCACGCCCGGCGGTACCGGCCTGCGCAATCGCGCGGCGGGCGCTGCCGAGGGCGGTGCGCAGTCCAGGCAGAACGGCATGATGGCCCCCGGGTCCTCGGGCCACGGCAGCCGGAACGAGCGCGACCGCCGCAAGCGGGCCGACTACCTGCACGAGGACGAGGAGACCTGGACGAGCGGTACGCCGCACAGCAACCCGGACGTGATTGAGTAGGACGGCAAACTGCCCGGCCACTGGGCATCCCCAGTGGCCGGGCAGGCTTGTTCGGGGCACGCTTCCCGGTCGACGGAGAGATTGACGAGGAGTTGTGATGGGGCGGACGAACGCGCGAGGGCGTTGGCGGGCTGGTGCTGCGGCACTTCTGGCGGCGGGAATCGTGGTCGGCCCGGTCGCAGCGCCCGCGGTTGCCGAGGACACGATCCGGCAGCAGCAGTGGCATCTGGAGGCCATGCACGCCCCGGAGATGTGGAAGGTCTCGAAGGGCCAGGGAATCACAGTCGCGGTGATCGACAGTGGGTTCAAGTTCGATCATCCGGACCTGGAGGGACAGTTCCTGCCGGGCCAGGATTTCAGCGGAAGTCCTGGCGGTGTGGGTTCGTTCACGGACGGCCACGGCACGGCTATCTCCAGCTTCATCGCCGGGACGGGCAGGGGAAACGGAGGGACCGGCGCACAGGGGCTTGCGCCAGGTGTCAAGGTGCTTCCGTTGAAGATCAACACCGGTAAGGTCGGATCGGTCGTTTCGACCGACTTCCTCGGCCAGATCGGTCAGGCCGTCAATTATGCTGTCGAGCAGGGCGCCAAGGTTGTCAACATTTCGCAAGGGATTGACGCGGTAACGGCTTTCCCGGCGGATGTGGCGAAATTCAACGGGATCATCGCGGCGGCCAGGGAAAAGGGAGTCCTGGTATTCGCTGCCGTCGGGAACGAGGCCGAGAAGGGGAATCCGGTCGAGTATCCCGGCGCGCTCCCCGGGGTGATCGGCGTCGGAGCATCGGACCGGAACGGCACTGTCACGGCGGAGTCCGAGCGGGGCCCGCAGGTCGCACTCGTAGCGCCTGGAGTGGACATGATTGCGGCCTGCACATCGTCCACGGGCTACTGCAAGAGCCACGGCACGTCGGACTCGACTGCCGTGGTGTCGGCATCGGCGGCATTGGTGTGGGCGGCGCATCCGGACTGGACGGGAAACCAGGTCCTGCGGGTGCTCATCAACACCGCAGGAAAGGCGAATGACGGGGCTGGTCGCAATGACCTCATCGGCTACGGTGCGGTGCGCCCGCGTGTTGCATTGACGGATCCGGGGGACCCCGGTCCTGCCAACGTGTCGCCGCTTCCGGTCGGCTCGGTTGCGCCGACGCCAGCCCCTGCACCCTCGGTCAGTGCGTCTGCTCCTGCGTCGGCGGTGCCGGTTCCGCTGGAGAGTCCGACCGATGTCGCCGCTGGTGCACCGTCGACGCAGCCGGAGGCGGGGAAGTCGTCGGGTTCGAGCAGCACGCTGCCGATCGTGGGGGGTGCGGCGGTCGGGTTGATGCTGGTGGCGGGCGTGGTGTTCGTGGTGATGCGGCGTCGGAAGCCGGCCACGCAGCCCGAGCCGGCCCAGGTGCCGCCGGTGCCGTCGCAGCAGCCGTTGGGGGCGATGCCTCCGGTTCCATCGTCGTACCAGCCGCCGGTGCCGCCGGAGGACAATCCGTACGCGAGGTAGTCGCCTGCGCGAGCAGGGCCGTGCGCGAAGGGCGTCAGGGAAGCCTGGCGCCCTTCGCGCGTGGTGGGGGCGCGGGGGCGGTGGGGTGCGCCGGGGTCACTCGGGTGGCGGATGGTGGGGTGGGGCGGGGGTGGTGAGGGTGGTGGTATGGATGCGGAGGATGCTGGGCGGGTCGGGCAGGTGCGGCGGGCGGCGGCTGCGGCGCTGATCGGGACGGCGATCGAGTTCTACGACTTCTTCCTTTACGGGACGGCGGCCGCGTTGGTGTTCGGGCCGGTGTTCTTTCCCGGGCTGGGCACGGTGGGGGCGTTGCTGGCGGCGTTCTCGGTGTACGCGGTGGCGTTCTTGGCCCGGCCGGTGGGGGCGGTGGTGTTCGGGCACTTCGGGGACCGGGTGGGGCGGCGGGCGACGTTGGTGGTGTCGTTGCTGCTGATGGGGCTGGCGACGGCGGGGGTGGGGCTGTTGCCGGGGTTCGGGGTGTGGGGGTGGTGGGCGCCGGCGGTGCTGGTGGTGCTGCGGGTGTGTCAGGGCGTCGGCTTGGGCGGGGAGTGGGGCGGGGCGGCGCTGTTGATCGCGGAGAACGCGCCGGCCGGGCGGCGGGGGCGGTACGGGGGGTTCCTGCAGCTGGGGCCGACGATCGGGTTCGTGCTGGCGAACGGGGTGTTCCTGGCGTTGCAACTCGTCCTGGAAGAGGGGGAGTTCCGCGCGTGGGGTTGGCGGGTGCCGTTCCTGGCCTCGTTCGTCATGGTCGCGGTGGGGTTGTTCGTCCGGCTGCGGGTCGAGGAGTCGCCGCTGTTCCGGACGGGGGTGCGGCGGGAGCGGCTGCCGGTGCTGGAGGTGCTGCGCGAGCACTGGCGCCCGGTGTTGGCGGGCGGTGGGGCGATCACGGTGGGGTACGCGCTGTTCTACCTGACCACGACGTACGCCCTGGCGTACGCGACCACCGGGCTCGGGGTGGCGAGCACGCTGGTGCTGTCGATGCTGCTGGTGGGCGCGGCGGGCATGGCCGCGACGGTGTGGCTGAGTGCCTCGTGCAGTGACCGGTGGGGGCGGCGGCGGACGCTGCGGTGGGCGACGGGCCTGGCCGCGGTCTGGTCGCTGGTGCTGTTCCCGCTGCTGGAGACGGTGAGCCGGCCGCTGATGTTCGTGGCGCTGGCGGGGGCGATGGTGGTGCTGGGCGCCATGTTCGGGCCGTTGGCGGCGTTCCTGCCGGAGCTGTTCCCGACCCGGGTGCGCTACACGGGCGCGGCGTTGACGTACAACCTGGGCGGGGTGGTCGGCGGGGCGACGACGCCGCTGGTGGCCACCCGGCTGACCGGGGCGTACGGGACGGCGCAGCCGGTGGGCTGGTACCTGGCGGTGCTGGGTGTGCTGGCCCTGGGGTGTCTGCGGATGCTGCCGGAGAACACCGGTGCGGAGCTCGGGTCGGTGGGCGGTTCGGTGGACGGCCCGGTGGACGGGTCCGCGGACGGCGAACGCCGCCGGGCGCCCCGGTTGGGGGCGGACCCGGCGGCGTAGTCGCCCGTGGGCGGACGCGGTAGCCCGGTGCTCAGCCGGCCAGGGCGGCGCGGCCGGCCAGCACGACGGCGGTGTGCCGGGCGACGCGCTCACCGAGGTGCTCGGCGGTGGCGATGTCGGCCTTGTGGACGGCCTCCGGGCCGGCGTCGGACGGGGAGGAGGCGGCGGCGCCGTTGAAGAAGCCGAGCCGGTTGAGGTCGTTCTCGGAGGCGGTGGTGGCGTTCCAGCCGGGCTTGAGGCCGAGGTTGACCCAGCTCATGCCGTGCTGGGCGGCGAGGGTCTGGAAGAAGGCGAGGGTGCCCGCCTTGTCGCCGCTCTTGGAGGCGGAGTTGGTGAAGCCGGCCGCGACCTTGTCCTTCCAGGCGTCGGTGAACCAGCGCTTGCTGGTGGCCTCGGCGAAGACGTGGAAGGCGCCGGAGGCGGTGCCCATGTAGGTGGGGGAGCCGAAGACGATCGCGTCGGCGGCGTCCAGCTGCGCCCACTGCTCCTCGGTGATGGTGTCGACGGCGATCGGGACGACCTCGGCACCTGCGGCGGCGGCGCCGCGGGCGACGGCCTCGGCGATCACGGCGGTGTGGCCGTAGCCGGAGTGGTAGGCGAGGGCGACGGTCGGACGGACGGCGGTCATGCGGCACTCCAGGGGGACGGGCGCGGGCCGGCGGAGGCCGGCGGCCAGGCGTGAGAACGGGGCAGGACGGGACAAGACGGGGCAGGGCGGGGCCGGGCGCACCGAGGTGGTCCGCGGCCCCGGCCTCGGCTGGTCTCCAATATAGACCAGGTCTCTATTGGTTACCAAGGGTGGATTGGAGACCTCGGGACTACCCTGGAGGCATGACGACGGAGGAAGCGACCCGGGTCCGGCCCGGCCACCCCGCGGAGCGGGACGAGCAGGACGAGCGGGACGGGCAGGAAGGTCGGGACGAGCCGGACGAGCAGGGCGAGCAGGGTGAGCGGGACGGGCAGGGCGAGCAGGGCGGGCAGGAGTACGACGTGTTCGCCCGGCTCTGTCCCAGCCGCGACGTGTTCGCGGAGCTGGCCGACAAGTGGTCGATGCTGATCCTGATGAGCCTCCTCGGCTGCGGGCCGCAGCGCTTCTCCGAACTCCAGCGCGGGGTCGGCGGGGTCAGCCGCAAGATGCTCACCCAGTCCCTGCGCAACCTGGAGCGCAGCGGACTGGTGCTCCGTACGGTCTTCCCGGAGACGCCGCCGCGGGTGGTCTACGACCTGCTGCCGCTCGGCCGTGAACTGGCCGAGCTGCTCGCGCCGGTCGGCCGGTGGACGGAGCACCGCGCCGGGCGGATGGTGGTGGCCCGCGAGGAGTTCGACGCGGCCCACGGCGAGGACTGAGCCGGCCGCGGCGAGGGCAGGACCGCCCCGCGCCGTGGGGTCGGATCGGCCGATGGCGAGGGCCGGACCGGCGGAGCGCTCCGGGCGGAGGCCGATTTCCCTTCCCGGCCCGGAGCCGTGTAATGTCTTCCTTGTTCGAGCGGCCGGGAGAAACACCCGGACAAGCGAGCAAGCCCCTATAGCTCAGTCGGTAGAGCGTCTCCATGGTAAGGAGAAGGTCTGCGGTTCGATTCCGCATGGGGGCTCCACTGAAAGACCCTCGCCTGGCGGCGGGGGTCTTTCGCGTTCTCCGGCCGGTTCCGTACCGCCGATGCGCCCCGGCCTAGCGGGTCGGGTACGGAATGCGCTGTGATGGTGCGTCATCGGCCGCCCGCCCGAGGGGTGCGGGCGCGAGCCGGACCCCGACCTGGAGGGCGTCATGGGTGTTCGACTCGTGGTGGTGGACGACCACCGGCTGCTGGCCGAGGCGCTGGCCACCGCACTTCAACTGCGCGGCCACCGGGTGCTCGCGGTCGGTTCCCCGGCCGGCGTCGCCGCCGATCTGGTGGTCGGACGGCGGCCCGAGGTCTGTCTGCTGGGGGTGGCCGCGCCGGGGGAGTCGGGGGCCTTCGACGGGTTGCGCCGGATCCGCCGGGAGCGGCCCGAGGTGGCCGTGATCGTGCTCGGTCCGGTGGGTGAACTGCGCGGAGTGGCAGGGGCGTTCGCGGCCGGTGCGGCCGGGTACGTGCCCAGTGACGAGCGGATCGAGGTGGTCGAGCGGGCCATCGGGCGGGCGCGCGCGGGCGAGGCCGCGGTCGCGGTGGACATCCTGCGCGGGGCCTTCGACCAACTGCTGCGCCCGGCGGTCGAGCCGGACGACGAGGCCGTCCGGCTGCTGCGGCTGCTGACCCGCCGTGAGGTGCAGGTGCTGGCCCGGATCGCGGACGGCGAGGACACCGCGGCGATCGCCTCCGGGATGCGGATCGCCGCGAGCACCGCCCGGACGCACGTCCAGCGGGTGCTGATGAAGCTCGGTGCGCGGACCCGCCTGGAGGCGGCCGCGGTGGCGGCGCGCACCGGCCTGCTGGAACGGATGGCCGGCGGCTGAGGACTTGGTGAGAAGGCTGGAAGCAGTCGCCCGTGTGGCGCGGAGCACCCCGGTGGCATTGGGAGAATGACCCCAGTCGTACGCATTCCGTCGATGGCTTCCGCCCGAACGGGCGGACCGTCGTTCGCTGGAGGTCGCAACATGAGTAAGTACCTGGTCACGGGTGGCGCCGGCTACGTCGGCAGTGTGGTCGCCGCCCACCTGCTGGAGGCGGGTCACCAAGTGACCGTCCTGGACGACCTCTCCACCGGTTTCCGCGAGGGTGTCCCGGCCGGTGCCGAGTTCGTCGAGGGCCGGATCCAGGAGGCCGGCAAGGTGCTGGACGGCTCCTTCGACGGCGTGCTGCACTTCGCCGCCTCCTCGCAGGTCGGCGAGTCGGTCGCGGACCCGGAGAAGTACTGGCGCAACAACGTGGCCGGCTCGCTGGAGCTGATCAGCGCGATGCGCGCGTCGGGTGTGTGCAAGCTGGTGTTCTCCTCCACCGCCGCCACCTACGGCGAGCCGGAGGCCGTGCCGATCGCCGAGACCGCCCGCACCGCGCCGACCAACACCTACGGCGCCACCAAGCTCGCCGTGGACCACCTGATCACCGGTGAGGCCGTCGCCCACGGCCTGGCCGCCGTCTCGCTGCGGTACTTCAACGTGGCCGGTGCGTACGGCAGTTCGTCCGGTGTCGCCTTCGGTGAGCGGCACGACCCCGAGTCGCACCTGATCCCGCTGGTCTTCCAGGCCGCGCTGGGGCAGCGTCCGCACATCGCGGTGTACGGCGACGACTACCCGACCCCGGACGGCACCTGCATCCGCGACTACATCCACGTCGCAGACCTGGCCGAGGCGCACCTGCTGGCGCTGGACGCGGCCGAGCCGGGCGAGCACCTGATCTGCAACCTGGGCAACGGCAGCGGCTTCTCGGTGCACGAGGTGATCGAGTCGGTCCAGCGCGTCACCGGTCGGGAGATCCCGGTGAGGGTCGAGGGCCGCCGGGCCGGTGACCCGGCGGTGCTGGTGGCCTCGGCCGCCCGTGCCCACGAGGCGCTGGGCTGGACCCCGCGCCGCCCGAACCTGGACGAGATCGTCGCCGACGCCTGGAAGTTCACCCTGGCGAAGAACGGCGGGTGAGTGACGGCCGGTGAGCGGCGGCCGGTGAGTGACGGCCGGTGAGCAACGGCCGGCGGGCGACGGCCGGACCGGCCGCCGCGGGCCGCCGCTCCCGGGGTCTCCCGGGCCTCCCGGAGCCTCCGGGGGCGGCGCCCGGAACGGCCATCGGGTGGTCCAAGTCCGGTCACTCACGCATCTTCTGACGAAACTTCACCGAATCGCCACGAGCGCGTTTCCCGCCCCGTAGGCTGAGTGCGGTACCGGTGGGGGCCGGCGACCGTTCGGCCTCACCGGCCACCGGTGGGCGGGCGGAACGGCGGGTCCGGAACGCGGATGCCGGGCCGGTCCCCGTCCCCGGGCTCGGGCGGTCTGAGCAGGGGGAGGGACTATGGGGCGGATTCGCGTCCTGGTGGTCGACGACCATCGGATCTTCGCCGAGGCGCTGGCCGCGGCACTGGCCGCCGAGCCGGACGTGGAGGTGGGGGCGGCGGGCAGCGCGGCCGCCGCCGAGCGGGCCTTGGAACGTGCGGCCGGCGAGGGCCGGGCCTACGACGTGGCACTGATCGACGCCGACCTCGGCGTCGAGGCTTCGGGTGCCGGCGCCGCCGCCGGTGCGGCCGGGCCGATCGGAACAGCGGGCCCGGCCGGATTACCCGGCGGGCCCGGAGCGGCCGGTCCGTACGGAGGCTCCGGTCCCTACGGTGCCGCCGGTCCGTACGGAGGCCCCGGTCCGCACGGTGCGTCGGGAGTACTGGGAGCGCCGGGAGCACCGGGGGTATCGGGAGTCGGAGCGCACGCCCGCCGCCGGCCCGCCGCGGAGCACGGCGACGAGACCCGGCGCGGTCGTGCCGCCCCGCCCGTGCCGCAGCCGCGCCGGGCGGCCGTACCGCCGGGGCCGCCGGTTCCGCTGTCGGGCGGCCTGCCGCCGGTCGCCCGGTCCGCGGTGGACCCGCTGCGGGGCGACCAGCTCAGACCCTCCGCCCAGCCGCCCGACGGCATCACCCTGCTGGCCCGCCTCCGCCGCGCCCATCCCGGACTGCGCGCGATCGTCCTGGCCACCGCCGACGACCCGCACCGCGCCGCCCGCGCCCTGCACGCGGGCGCCACCGGCTGGGTGGCGAAGGAGAGTTCGCTGGCCCGGCTGCTCGCGGTGGTCCGGGGGGTGCTGCGGGACGAGACGCACCTGCCGCCCGCGCTGCTCACCGGGGTGATCCGCGAGCTCACCACCGCCCGGCGGGACCGCACCGAGAGCGAGCGGCTGGTGGACACCCTGACCCCGCGGGAGAAGCAGATCCTGCGCTGCATGGTCGCGGGCCTCGGCCGGCAGGCCGTCGCGGAGCGGCTCTACCTGTCGCCGCACACCGTTCGGACGCACATGCAGAACGTGCTGGGCAAGCTCGGGGTGCACTCCACGCTGGCGGCCGTCGCGGTGGCCCGCCGGGCCGGGGTCAGCCCGGCCGAGCCGGCCGCGCCCGCGCCGCCCTCGGTGGTCGGCACCGTCGAGCGGCCCTGAGCCGGGACCCGCGAGGCGGCCCCACGGGCCGGGACCCGCGAGGCGGGCCCACAGGTCGGAAGGCGGGAGCCGTCGTCAGCCCGGGATGTTGTCGAACGGGGCGACCAGCACCCGCAGCAGCGCGGCGAGTTCGGTCTGCTGGCCGGAGGTGAGCTGGGCGAGCAGTTCGCGCTCGTGCGCGAGCAGTCCGGCGAGCGCCTGGTCGGCGCGGTCGCGGCCGTCGTCGGTGAGCCGGACCAGTACGCCGCGCCGGTCGTCCGGGTCGGGCAGGCGCTTGACCAGGCCCTTGCCGGTGAGCCGGTCGATCCGGTTGGTCATGGTGCCGGAGGTGACCAGGGTCTGGGTGAGCAGTTGGCCGGGGGAGAGCTGGTAGGGGGAGCCGGCCCGCCGAAGGGCGGTCAGGACGTCGAACTCCCAGGGCTCCAGGCCGTGCTCGGCGAAGGCGGTGCGGCGGGCGCGGTCCAGGTGCCGGGCGAGCCGGCTGACCCGGCTGAGCACCTCCAGCGGCTCCACGTCGAGGTCGGGGCGCTCCCGGCGCCACGCTGCGACCAGCCTGTCGACCTCGTCCTCCATGACGATCAGTGTATCGGTGGATGTGTCGATGTGAAGTCTCTTGACATCGAGAAATGTGCCAGTGAGGCTACCGCGAGATATCTTGATGTCGAGATACCTGCGAGGTGAACCGTGACCACCCCCGTCTGGGACCCGGCGCAGTACCTGCGCTTCGCCGACGAACGCACCCGCCCGCTGCGCGACCTGCTCGCCCGCGTCCCCGCCCTCCCGCACCCCGGTGCCGAGGTGATCCTGGACATCGGATGCGGCCCCGGCAACTCCACCGCCGTGCTGCGCGAGCGCTGGCCGCGGGCCCGCCTCACCGGCGTCGACAACTCCGCCCCGATGCTGGCCGCCGCCCGCAGTGAGGGCGAGCCCGACGCCGAGTACCTGCTCGCCGACGCCCGCGACTACGACCCGGCCCCGGCCGGGCCCGACCTGATCGTCTCCAACGCCACCCTCCAGTGGGTGGACGGACACCTGGCGCTGCTGCCGCGCTGGGCGGACGCCCTCGAACCCGGCGGGGTGCTCGCCTTCCAGGTGCCCGGCAACTTCGACGCCCCCAGCCACACCCTGCTCGCCGACCTGCGCCGCAGCGCCCGCTGGCGGGACGCGCTCGGCGAGGAGGCCGTACGGGCCGGCGTCCATCCGCCCGAGCGCTACCTCGACGCCCTGGCCGCCGCCGGCTGCCGCCCGGACGTCTGGGAGACCACCTACCTGACCCTGCTGCCGGGGCCGGACCCGGTCCTGGAATGGGTCAAGGGCACCGCGCTGCGCCCGGTCCTCACCCGGCTCGCCGACCCGGCGGACCGGGCGGCCTTCCTCGCCGAGTACGGGCGGCTGCTGCGCGAGGCCTATCCGGCCGGGCCGCACGGGACGGTGTTCCCGTTCCGGCGGATCTTCGCCGTGGGGACCGGGCGGTCGGGCTGAGCCGGGCGGGCCGTGGCCGGGCCGGGGCGTTCCGGCCCCGGCCGGTCAGGCCGTGCGCTCGCCGACCAGCCTCGGGTGCCGCTCCAGGCCCTCCAGCCCGTGCCAGGCGAGGTTCACCAGGTGCGCCGCCACCGTCGCCTTGTCCGGCTTGCGGACCTCCAGCCACCACTGCCCGGTCAGCGCGACCATCCCGACCAGCATCTGCGAGTACATCGGGGCCAGCCGGGCGTCGAAGCCGCGGGACTTGAACTCCAGGCCCAGGATGTCCTCGACCTGCGTGGCGATGTCGCTGATCAGCGAGGCGAAGGTGCCGGTCGACTGGGCGACCGGGGAGTCCCGGACCAGGATCCGGAAGCCGTCCGTCGAGGTGTCGATGTAGTCCATCAGGGCGAAGGCCGCCTGCTCCAGCAGCTCGCGCGAGTGCCCGCCGGTCAGGGCCCCGGTCACCATGTCCAGCAGCAGCTGCATCTCGCGGTCGACGACCACCGCGTACAGCCCCTCCTTGCCGCCGAAGTGCTCGTACACCACGGGCTTGGACACCCCGGCGCGCTCGGCGATCTCCTCCACCGAGGTGCCGTCGTAGCCGCGTTCGGCGAAGACCGTCCGGCCGATCTCCAGCAGCTGCTCGCGCCGCTGCTTGCCGGTCATCCTGACCCGGCCGCCCCGGCGGCGCGGGGCCGCGGTCGAGCCGCCGCCGGCGCCCCGGTCCGGACCCCCGTCGCCGGTGCCGGCCGCCGGTGCAGCGGCCCGCGGACGGGCCGGCGCCGTGGCGGGCGCCGCGTCCGTCCGCGTGCCGTGGTGACCGCCTGTGCTGTCTGCGCTGCTCCCGTTCACCCCTACATCATGCTGGAAGCGCCGCCTCATGCGGCGCGGCGGGCGGCGATCCGCTGCGCGTCCGGCCAGCGGACGTCCCGGACCCAGCCGGCCAGCTCGAACCAGCGGATCAGCCGGGCCGAGGAGTCGATCTGCCCGCGCAGCACCCCGTGCCGGGCCGCGGTCGGGTCGGCGTGGTGCAGGTTGTGCCAGGACTCCCCGCAGGAGAGCACGGCGAGCCACCAGACGTTGCCGGAGCGGTCCCGGGAGCGGAACGGGCGGCGGCCGACGGCGTGGCAGATCGAGTTGATCGACCAGGTGACGTGGTGCAGCAGCGCCACCCGGACCAGCGAACCCCAGAAGAAGGCGGACAGCGCCCCCTCCCAGGACAGGCTCACCAGGCCGCCGATCAGCGCGGGGAGCAGCAGCGAGATGGTGGTCCAGAGCCAGAACAGCCGGGAGATCCGCCTTATGGCAGGGTCGCGCACCAGGTCGGGGGCGTACGTGGCCTGCGAGGTCTGCTCCTCGTCGAACATCCAGCCCATGTGGGCCCACCACAGGCCCTTCATCAGCGCCGGGACGCTCTCCCCGTAGCGCCACGGCGAGTGCGGGTCGCCGTCCTTGTCGCTGAACCGGTGGTGCTTGCGGTGGTCGGCCACCCAGCGCACCAGCGGGCCCTCGACCGCGAGGCTCCCGGCGATCGCCAGCGCCAGGCGCATCGGGCGGTTGGCCTTGAAGGCGCCGTGGGTGAAGTAGCGGTGGTAGCCGATGGTGATGCCGTGGCAGGTGAGGTAGTACATCGCGACGGTGATCGCGAGGTCCGTCCAGCCCAGTCCCCACCCCCAGGCCACCGGGACGGCGGCGACCAGGGCGGTGAACGGCACGAGGATGAACAGGGAGAGCGCGATCCGCTCGGCCAGGCCCTGCTTCTCCCCGCCACGGGTGGCGGACAGCCGGGTGGCCGCGGCGTCGGCGTCGGTGGTCCCGGCGGTCTCGGTGATCAGGGCCGAATCAGCCGGTTCGGCCGGACCGGTGGGATCGGCGGGATCGGAGTCGGAAGACGGGGTGCGGGACGCGGCGTTCGGGGCCGAATCAGCCGGTTCGGCCGGACCGGTGGGATCGGCGGGATCGGAGTCGGAAGACGGGGTGCGGGACGCGGCGTTCCCCGCGCGCGCCTCGCCGGCCTGGATGGTCATGGGGGTCCCTTTGCGGCGTCCCGGAGCGGGAGAGAAGCGGAGCTACGTTGGCGTAACCTACGGCATCGTAGGTTGCGCTCCGTGTCCAGGGGAACACTCCGCCGCGCGGCGCTTGAGTGAATTCACCCGACTGGATGGATGAACCGGGGGCCCGGCGCGTTCGGCCGCCGGGGGCGGAATCGGGCCCGCGGATCGACGCAAGCCGATACCCACGGCAGGGCCCTCTCCGGTAGGGTCTGACACGACTGTCCGCCGTGGTGTAATGGCAGCACAGGGCCCTTTGGAGGCCTTTGTCTGGGTTCGAATCCTAGCGGCGGAGCCTCTGCACGCCTCGGGTTCGGGCGTTTTCCCTCGCGCCGGTATTGTCGGTGCTGCTCGGCGGACTGTGCGAATGGCGACCGGCCTGGGTCCGGGCCGGGCCTGCTCTGCCCTCTCTGTGAACTTACCGAGGAGCCTCCCCGCATGGGTGCCAATTCGCTTGCCGCCGTTGTCGTGCTCGCCGCCGGTGGCGGGACCCGGATGAAGTCGAACAAGCTGCCCAAGGTGCTGCACGAGGTGTGCGGGCGCTCGCTGGTGGGTCACGCGGTCTCGGCGGCCCGGGAGCTGACGCCCGGCCAGCTGGTCGTGGTGGTCGGCCACCAGCGCGAGCAGGTCGAGGCGCACCTGGCGGAGCACTACCCGGCCACCCGCACCGCGGTGCAGGTGGAGCAGAACGGCACCGGGCACGCGGTGCGCACCGCGCTGGAGTCGCTGGCCGCCGACGGCGTGGCGCTGGACGGCACGGTCATCGTCACCGCCGGCGACTCGCCGCTGCTGACCGGGGAGACCCTGCGCCGGCTGGCCGACGCGCACATCGCCCAGCAGAACGGCGTCACCGTGCTGACCGCCGTCGTCCCGGAGCCCTTCGGCTACGGCCGCATCCTGCGGGACGAGGACGGCACCGTCGCCGCGATCGTCGAGGAGCGGGACGCCAGCGCCACCCAGCGCGCGATCACCGAGATCAACTCCGGCGTCTTCGCCTTCGACGCCAAGCTGCTCACCGCGGCGCTGGGCGAGCTCACCACGGACAACTCGCAGGGCGAGGAGTACCTGACCGACACCCTGGAGATCCTGCGCAAGGCGGGCCACCGGGTCGGCGCCGTGGTGGCCGAGGACCACCGGGACATCCTGGGCATCAACGACCGGGTCCAGCTGGCGCAGGCCCGCCGGCTGCTGAACGACCGCCTGCTGGAGCGGGCGATGCGCGAGGGCGTCACCGTGGTGGACCCGGCGACCACCTGGTTCGACGTGCAGGTCAGCTACGAGCCGGACGCCGTGGTGCTGCCGAACACCCAGCTCCAGGGCGCCACGCACCTGGGCGAGGGCTGCGAGGTCGGCCCGAACTCGACCCTCAAGGACACCCTGGTCGGCGCCGGCGCCCGGGTGAGCAACACCACGGCCGACCGCGCCGAGGTGGGCGAGCTGGCCACCGCCGGTCCGTACGCCTACCTGCGGCCCGGCGCCAGGCTGGCCCGCAAGGCGAAGGTCGGCACCTACGTCGAGGTGAAGAACTCCGAGCTGGGCGAGGGCGCCAAGGTGCCGCACCTGTCCTACATCGGCGACGCGACGATCGGCGAGGGCACCAACGTCGGCGCGGCCTCGGTCACCGTGAACTACGACGGCGTGAACAAGCACCGCACGGTCATCGGCGCGCACTGCCGCACCGGCTCGGACAACATGTTCATCGCCCCGGTCACCATCGGTGACGGCGCCTACACCGCCGCCGGTTCGGTGATCACCGGTGACGTCCCGGCCGGGGCACTCGGTGTGAGCCGGGCCACGCAGCGCAACATCGACGGCTGGGTCGAGCGCAAGCGCCCCGGGACGGCATCCGCGCAGGCCGCGAAGGCTGCGGCGGACGGGGCCGAGCAGGCCTGAGCGGGCGGGCCCGGGGGCCGGGGGCGGTCCCGAGGCGGACGGTTTCTGCGCGGGCGCGTAACCTTGGGGACATACGTGCGCCACTGGGCTTACCGCCCGTGTCCAGGCGTACCGACAATTCCCCCTACCCGTGCCACGAGCGGGCCCTGCCTGCCCGCCACCGGGTCGAGGGTTCAGCGTTCGCAACGCGAGGAGACGGTGCAGTGAGCGGGATCACGACGTCGGGTGAGAAGAAGCTGAAGCTCTTCTCCGGCCGTGCCCACCCGGAGCTGGCGAAGGAGGTGGCCGAGGCGCTCGGGACCGAGCTGGTCCCCACCAAGGCCCTGGACTTCGCCAACGGCGAGATCTACGTCCGCTTCCTGGACTCCGCGCGCGGCGCGGACTGCTTCGTGATGCAGAGCCACACGGCTCCCATCAACCAGTGGATCATGGAACAGCTGATCATGATCGATGCGCTGAAGCGGGCCTCCGCCAAGAGCATCACCGCGATCCTGCCGTTCTACGGCTACGCCCGCCAGGACAAGAAGCACCTCGGCCGCGAGCCCATCTCGGCCCGGCTGATCGCCGACCTGCTGCGCCAGGCCGGTGCGGACCGCCTGATGGCCGTGGACCTGCACACCGCGCAGATCCAGGGCTTCTTCGACGGCCCGGTGGACCACCTGTTCGCGCTGCCGCTGCTGGCCGACTACATCGGCGGGAAGGTCGACCGCTCCAAGCTGACCGTCGTCTCGCCGGACGCCGGCCGGGTGAAGGTCGCCGACCAGTGGTGCGACCGGCTGGACGCCCCGCTGGCGATCATCCACAAGCGCCGCGACATCACCCAGGCCAACACCATCCTGTCGGCCGACGTCGTCGGTGACGTCAAGGGCCGGGTCTGCGTGCTGGTCGACGACATGATCGACACCGCCGGCACCATCTGCGCCGCGGCCGACGCGCTGTTCGACAACGGCGCCGCGGACGTCGTGGTCGCGGCCACCCACGGTGTCCTCTCCGGCCCGGCCGCGGACCGGCTGAAGAACTCGCGGGTCAGCGAGTTCGTGTTCACCAACACGCTGCCCACCCCGGCGGAGCTCCAGCTGGACAAGATCACCACCCTCTCCATCGCCCCGTCGATCGCCGCCGCGATCCGCGAGGTGTTCGAGGAGGGCTCGGTGACCAGCCTCTTCGAGGGCGTGCACTGACGAAGGCCCGTGCAGGCGGCCCCGGTCCGGACGGACCGGGGC